>NZ_JBFUHK010000024.1:0-61869 GCF_056402435.1 Rahnella sp. P4_A8
GTGTATCGATGGATCCGGCGGTCAACCAGACTGTTGTTCAGCGCGCTATCGAGATGCGTTCCGGTATGCCGGTACAGATCAACTAATTACGTCTTTGACGTTGTTGTGAAAAAGCCCCGTTCATCGGGGCTTTTTTTTGCATAGTGCCGATGCAAAGGCGGCTTCTCAGTTGCACTGAAAAGCTGACCGAGAAAGTTTCGGTTTCTCAATTGTGGTGATCACTTATCGGGCAGCGCCGAAACCGCCCAAGAGGGAAACGTGCTTTTTCCCTCTTGGATCTCCCTTCGCTTTTTCAACAAGCGCTTCCGCTCGCTGGCTATGTTTCATCAGCCGCAGTGATAGCCGCAAAATCCCGCCGCTGCACGGTTCCCTTCGTTCGGGTTACAACCCGCGCAAAAAGACGCGCGGTTTTCCACCTCTCCTCAGGCGATATTTTGGAACCGGCCTCAGGCTTTTACTTCACAACCTCACTTACTTCATTCTTTAAAAAGTCGCGGGCGATTCAGAAAGCTTGCTGAACGGAGCGGCCTGGAGACCAAAGGCTCCAGGACCGAGTGAAGGAACCGCAAAGCGGCAAGATTTCCAGCCTGTCGCCGTGCTACCTGAAACATAGCCAGCGAGCGGAGCGCGCAGTAAAAGAGCCGGAGATTCTTAAGAGGCGCGGCGATAGGCGCCTCTTAAGGCCAGTTTGGGTGGCAACCCAAGGTCTTGATCTTGAATTTGAAGTTAAACCCCTGCCTCACGGCCAGTCCGGCGCCTGTCATTAAAATGTCACAACTCTCCCTTAACCTTCCGGTAACAAAAAATATCGATATGTATATTTTTATTTCCGATGGTTTATAAAAAGGAGTTTTGATAATGCAACAATCCGTATCTCTGGTCGCCCGCGCAGTCACTGCCGCCCTGCTGCTTTCCGCTTCTGCCTCCACCCTCGCCGCTGACACCGACACGCTGACCGACCGGGCGGCAAAAGGCGTGCTGACGGAACCGGGCGGTGCCCGCCGTCTGAGCGGTGATCAGACTGCAGCGCTGAAAGCCTCGTTGTCAGACAAAACGGTGAAAAACGTGATTTTGCTGATTGGCGACGGCATGGGTGATTCTGAAATCACGTCTGCACGTAACTATGCAGAAGGCGCAGGCGGCTATTTCAAAGGCATTGATGCCCTGCCGCTGACCGGCCAGTACACGCATTATTCTCTGGATAAGAAAACGCAAAAACCAAGTTACGTGACCGATTCCGCCGCATCAGCCACCGCCTGGGCGACCGGTGTTAAAAGCTATAACGGCGCGATTGGTGTGGATGTAAACGGCAAAGATCACCAGACCATTCTTGAGATCGCCAAAGCCGCAGGCAAGGCCACCGGCAACGTCTCCACCGCAGAATTGCAGGATGCAACGCCGGCCGCACAGATTGCGCATGTGACCTCACGCAAGTGCTACGGCCCGCAAGAAACCGCAGAGAAATGCGCCAGCAACGCGCTGGAAAACGGCGGACGCGGTTCGATCACAGAACAGTTGTTGCAGGCTCGCGCTGATGTCACGCTGGGCGGCGGCAGAAAATCGTTCAGCCAGCTGGCGAAAGCCGGTGAATTTAAGGATAAATCCCTCAAAGAACAGGCGCTGACACAAGGTTATGTTTGGGTGGAAAACGCAGAACAGCTCAGTGCCATCACGCAGGCAGACCAGAAGAAACCGGTTCTTGGCCTGTTCTCCGAAGGCAACATGCCGGTGCGCTGGCAGGGTCCGAAAGCCACTTATCACGGCAACATTGATAAACCGGCTGTCACCTGTGAAGCCAATCCGCAGCGCACCGCTGACATCCCGACGCTTGCCGCCATGACTGAAAAAGCCATCGACTTGCTGAAAGATAATCAGAACGGTTTCTTCCTGCAGGTTGAAGGCGCATCGATTGATAAACAGGATCACGCCGCTAATCCGTGCGGACAATTCGGTGAAACGGTGGATCTGGATGAGGCCGTGCAAAAAGCGCTGGAGTTCGCCCGTCAGGACGGCAACACGCTGGTTATCGTCACCGCCGACCACGCCCATTCCAGCCAGATTATCGAATCCGATGCCAAAGCCCCCGGTCTGACCCAGACGCTGACCACCAGGGACGGTGCACCGATGACCATCAGCTACGGCAACTCAGAAGATGATTCACAGGGACACACCGGGACGCAACTGCGTATTGCCGCGTTTGGCCCGCATGCGGCGAATGTGGTGGGTCTGACGGATCAGACGGATTTGTTCTATACCATGCGGGATGCCATGGCGATTAAAGCGCAATAGTTTTGAAAATGAGGGTTTCGCTTTGCTCCTCCCCCGGCGAAGGGGGAGGACGGGAGGGAGTTTTAAGGGTAAATACTGACACTAAAAAAATTTAACTCTTTGATTTTTATTTAATACCCCACCCCAACCCTCCCCTTCGCAGAGGAGGGAGCAAACCCACAACCTTGACCTTAGTGCAATAAATTATCCAGTCTGTCGTCATCAATCCCGTCCGGCTCCAGATGAGCCGTCACATCCGCAGACTTAAACAACTTGCTCACCGCCATTTCAGCCGCATCACCGATATCGTGCCCGACATCCACCGTCAGATTGCCATCAACCTCGACGTGAAACTCGACAAATACGCGGTCGCCGCCGTTGCGGGTGCGAATGTCATGTACACCGCGCACGCCTTCAACACTTAATACTGCCGCTTTCACGCGCTTGCGGTCATCTGCACTCAGTTCGCGATCAAGCAACTGGGTCAGTGCATCTGCCGCCATACCGCGCGCATTCCAGATCATATAGAAGGAAATCAACAGCGCGCCGATGGAGTCGGAACGCGTCCAGCCGAAGTAACGCTCGAAAATCAGCGCCAGCAGTACGGCAATATTCACCGCGACGTCCGTAATGTAGTGCGCGCGGTCAGCCGCGATGGCCGTTGATCCGGTACGTTTCACCACATAGGTTTGCATCAGCACCAGCCCGGTGGCGGCCAGCGAACTGCCGATGATCACCCAGATACCAAGACCGAGCTGCGCCAGGGGTTCCGGATTAATGATGCGCCCGATGGATTCACCGCCGAGCACCAGCCCCGCGCCGCCCAGTAACAGCGCCTGTACAAACGCGGCCACAGCTTCGGCTTTGCCGTGGCCGTAACGATGGCCTTTGTCTGCCGGCCGTCCGGCATAACGCACGCCGATCAGCGTCACCATCGAGGCCAGTACATCGACCAGACCGTCGGCGGCAGAGGTCAGCAGCGCAATCGAACCGGTGGCGGTCCATGCCCAGACTTTGACGCAAACCAGGATCAGCGCGACGCACAGCGACACCAGCGAGGCAATACGTGTCAGGCCTTTATAGGAAGGCGCGGGACGGGTCATGGGTTGACCCACAAGAATGATTGTTGTTGGGAATGTTTCACAAAAATGTCCTGAAGCAGAGAATCAACTTTATTTGAAAAATACAAATACCAGCCCGGCATTATAACCCATTTCCAACTTTTAAGACGTTCCCTATGGTTTGGATCTTTGTGCTTTCCCTAAGGTTAATTGACATGGATTTACTTGCATTTACATCAATACGTTCTAGCTTAAAACAAGATTTCTTTGTTCCGGCGCGTGGCGGCCGATAATCAGAAGAGCACTATTCAGAAGAGCATTATGACAAACGATAACAAGACACAGCCCTCCGCGTCCGGCGACGCAAATACTGAACTCGATTCCAGCCAGGTAAAATCAGGAGGAGGTCACACTCAGGATCCCAAAGACCAGAAAAATCCCGACGACAGTAAACAGGATAACGATGAAAAGCGTAAAGGCCCCGGCAAGAAACCCCTGATCATCCTCGGGATTGTGGTAGTGGTGATGGTGGTCGTGGCACTGGTCTGGTGGCTGATGACCAAAGATCAGGTCAGCACCGATGACGCCTTTACCGAAGGTGATGCCGTCACCATCGCGCCGAAAATTGCCGGTTATGTCACTCATCTTGCGGTGAAAGATAACCAGTTCGTGAAGAAAGGCGACTTACTGGTGGAAATCGATCCGCGTGACGCGGCCGCGCAGCGCGATCAGGCACAGGCTCAGCTCGGTCTGGCGGTCGCGCAGTTGCATCAGGCGCAGGCGCAATACGATCTGGCGAAAGTACAATATCCGGCGCAGCTTGCTCAGGCGAAAGCCCAGCAGACGCGGGCGGAAGCCAATTTGCTGAATGCCACTGCCGATTTCCGTCGTCAGCGCGGCGTAGACCCGCGTGCCACCACGCAACAAAATATTGATACGTCCAACGCGCAGGTACGTTCTGCAGCCGCTGATCTGGAAAATGCCAAAGCGCAGGTGCAGGTTGCCGCGCAGGTACAGCTGAATATCCGTCAGGCTGAAACCAACGTCGAAGCTCGTCAGCAACAGGTTGAACAGGCGAAAGCTCAGTTGGAAACGGCGACGCTCAACCTCTCCTATGCGCAGGTGCGCGCACCGTTCGACGGCTACGTCACCAAGCGTAATGTGCAGCTCGGTACGCTGGTTCAGGCCGGAACCTCGCTGTTCTCAGTGGTTTCAAAAGATATCTGGATCGCCGCAAACTACAAAGAATCGCAGCTCGAACGCATGCGCCCCGGCAACAAGGTAGAAATTACCGTCGATGCCTTCCCGGACATCAAACTTCACGGCCACGTTGACAGTATTCAACAAGGCACCGGTTCGCGCTTCTCGGCCTTCCCGGCTGAAAACGCCACCGGCAACTACGTGAAAATCGTTCAGCGCGTGCCGGTGAAAATCGTCATCGACAGCGGTCTTGATGAGAATCACCCTCTGCCACTTGGCCTGTCTGTCGAACCGACGGTGACCGTCGAATGAATGAAGATCGCAGCTACTGGAAACCCAAGGCCAATCCGTGGGCAGTTGCCGCCGTCGTGACCATTGCGGTGTTCATGGAAATCCTGGACACCACTATCGTTAACGTGGCGCTGCCGCACGTCGCCGGTTCATTATCTTCCAGTTATGACGAATCGACCTGGGTGCTGACGTCCTATCTGGTGGCGAACGGTATCGTGCTGCCGATTTCGGCGTTTCTCAGCCGCGTGATGGGCCGCAAAACTTACTTCCTGATCTGTATCGGCATGTTCACCGTTTGCTCCTTCCTGTGCGGCATCGCCACCGAACTGTGGCAGATGATCTTATTCCGCATCCTGCAGGGCTTTTTCGGCGGCGGTTTGCAGCCGATCCAGCAATCGGTATTGCTGGATTACTTTAAACCGGAAGATCGCGGCAAAGCGTTTGGCCTTTCATCGATTGCCATTATTGTCGCGCCGGTCGTCGGCCCGACACTTGGCGGTTACATCACGGATAACTTCAGCTGGCGCTGGGTATTCCTGATCAATATTCCGGTCGGGATTATTGCCCTGCTGGCGATTTATCAGCTGCTGGAAGATCCGCCGTGGGAGCGCAAGGCCAAAGGCAAACTCAGTATTGATTACATCGGTATCGGGCTGATTGCGCTGGGTCTGGGCTGCTTACAGGTGATGATGGACCGCGGCGAAGACGATGACTGGTTCCAGTCCGGCTTTATTGTCACCTTTGCTGTGCTGGCGGCCACCGGGATTGTCGGCGCGGTTTACTGGTTGCTGTACGCCAAAAAACCGGTGGTCGATCTGCGCTGTCTGAAGGATAAAAACTTTGCTGTCGCCGGTTTACTGATGGCCGGTATGGCGATGATTCTGTATGGCAGTTCGGTGGTCATTCCGCAACTGGCGCAGCAGCAACTGGGTTACACCGCCACACTCTCGGGGCTGGTGATGTCGCCGGGCGCGGTGCTGATCGTGCTGTCGATCCCGCTGGTGCTGAAGCTGATGCCCGTTGTACAAACGCGTTACATCATTGCCTTCGGTTTCTTCCTGCTGGCGGCCTCGTTTATCTATTCGGCAACGCTGACACCTGATGTCGATTTTGAAACGCTGGTGCTGTACCGCAGCGCGCAGTCGATAGGGCTCGGTTTCCTGTTTGTGCCGCTGACCACTATCGCATTTATTACCATCCCGCAAAAAATGAACGCCGACGCTGCCGCGCTGTTTACCATGTTCCGTAACGTCGCGGGGTCGATTGGTATTTCGCTGGCGACAGCCGGTGTCACCGAGCGAACGCAGGCACACAGTGCGCATATGGCGCACAACATGTCGCCGCTCAATGAACAGTTTAATCAGGCGGTGAGCAAAAGCGCTGAGGCGATCCGTGATTTTGCCCACGTGGTCGGCGACCCGATGCAACTGGCGACCGTGCGCATGTATCAGGAGATGATTTCGCAATCGCGCATTCTGGCCTACATCGACGTATTCGGTTATTGCGCCATCGTCGCCGTTATTTTGATCCCGTTTTGTTTCCTGCTTTCGCCAGTTAAGAGCGAAGGTAATGCCGGAGCACATTAAGTTGAACAAGAAAAGCTCTACTCTGAGAAATCAGCCATCCGTGATGCCGTCCTGCTCCACCCTCTGCGAAGGCCGGGGCCGGAAGGGGGTTTTACATTCAGGCACCCGTTTTCTGACTCTCTCGACATTAACGCTGGTATTAGCAGCGTGCTCCGTTGGCCCGGATTATCAGAAGCCGAATCCGGTGACACCCTCGGCCTATAACGATATGACCCAGCCGAAAGACAAAGACGGCGCATCGATTGCCCTGCCCTCGGAGCCAAATCCGCTGTGGTGGAAAGCCTTTAATGACCCGCAACTCGACAGCCTGATCACCCGTGCGATTGCCGGGAATATTTCCCTGCAACAGGCAGTACTGCGTATCGCCGGTGCCCGCGAGCAGGTGAAACAGGCCGAAGGCGCCTGGCTGCCATCGGTGCAGGGCAGCGCGAAAATGACCCGTCAGCAGCTCGGTCTGAAAGGTATTCTCGATTCCAGCGGCGCCTCGCAACAGCTTGACGATCTCGGACCGGAAGCCTCCGGCGCGATCAGCACGGCTACGCGGCCGGTGAATTTGTATCAGGGCAATTTCGATGCCAGCTGGGAGCTGGATTTGTTCGGCGGCACACGACGTCAGGTCGAAGCCGCCAATGCCCAGACGCAATCGTCCATAGAACAACGCAACGATGCATTAGTTTCGCTGGAAGCTGAGGTCGCCCGTGCCTATCTGCAACTGCGTGGCGCGCAAAGCGTGACGGCAGCGATACAGACGCAAATCGATGTCGCGCAGCAAACCTTAGATCTGACACAAAACCGTCAGCAAAACGGACTGTCACCGCAGCTTGATGTCGAAAATGCCCGCGCACAGTTGGGTTCCCTGCGCGCCCAGTTGCCGCAATATCAGGCGCAGGAACGTCAGGCAATGAACGGACTGGCCGTGTTGCTCGGTCAGACGCCTGGCTCGCTGGATGCTGAACTTTCTGCCCCTAAACCGATGCCTGCCCTGCCCGCTGCCGTGCCGGTCGGTGTGCCTTCACAGCTGGCGCGCCGTCGTCCGGACGTACGCAAAGCCGAGGCTGATCTCCACGCGGCAACCGCCAATATTGGTGTATCCGTCGCGCAGATGTTCCCGAGTATTTCGCTCACCGGCCAGTTCGGCATGCGTAACACAGACGTCAGTTATCTCGACAACTGGAGCAGCCATTTCTACTCCTTTGGCCCGCAGATTTCCCTGCCGATTTTTCAGGGCGGACGTCTGGTCTCCAGCGTGCTTCTTTCCCGTGCGCAACAGGCGAATGCGGCGCTGAATTATCGCCAGACCGTGCTGACTGCGTTGCAGGATGTCGATAATGCGCTGGTGAATTACCGCACCGATCAGGATCAGGTCAGCGGTTTAGACCAGACTACCGAAGCGCTACAGACCGCCTTTGATCTGGCGAGCGACAGCTACCGTCAGGGGCTTTCTACCTTTATCAACGTGCTTGATGCCCAGCGCCAACTGGCACAGGCGCATCAGCAATCCGCTGAAGCGAAAGTGAAAACCAGCACCGATCTGGTCTCGCTGTATAAAGCGTTAGGCGGCGGCTGGGAGCCGTATCAGAACGTCGATTTGCCGACCTACACCGTCTTTGGTCCGGCAGCCACGCCGGATGTGAAGGTACAAACCACGTCTGGCGTGACACCGTAACGCCTTATTAATGTGAAGAGATAAAATCCGACGGCGTGGACGGGGCAGGCAATGAAAAATTCTGCCTCATCCGTGCCACTTCTCTCACCGGCGTCAGCCCGAATAAGCGTTTAAATTCGCGGCTGAACTGCGACACACTTTCATAGCCTACCTGTGCGCTGGCCGCCGAGGCGGTCAGGTTATTGCGCAACATCAGTAATCTGGCCTGATGCAAACGGGTGGACTTGAGATACTGCATCGGCGACGTATCAGTGACGGTTTTAAAGTGACTGTGAAACGTCGGCAGGCTCATTCCCGCTTCTTTTGCCAGCGCATTCACATCCAGATGCGAGTTGTATTCTGCGTGCAGTTTTCGCAGGGCTTTTACCACTTTGCCAAATTGCCCTTGCAGGGTCAGTGCGCTGCGCAGCGTGCCGCCCTGAGCACCGGTCAGCACGCGGTAATACAACTCACGCATCATCGCCCTGCCCAGAATTTTTGCATCCAGCGGAGATGCCATCACCTGCAAAAAACGTAATACGCAAGCCCGCATCGTGTCATCCATCAGGCTCGACACCATACTTTTCGGCGATTCCGGCTGCGGGGCGTCATAAGCATCGAGCTGCAACATCAGTTCAGCCACCAGGCTGAAATCGAGTCGCAGGTAAATTGCCAGCATCGGTTCACTGGCGGTGGCGTCAGTTTCCATGGTGAAAGGCACCGGCACCGATACAGTCAGATAATGCTGTGCATCATACAAATAGACATCATTACCTAAGAATCCGCGTTTTCTCCCCTGCACCACAATCACGATCCCCGGCTCATACAAAACCGGCGTGCGCAGCAGCGGACGGTTTGAACGTAAAAAACGCACATCTGCCAGCGTCGTCAGGTTGTAGCCTTCATGGGGCGTAAGCTGGTCCAAAAGCGCGATCATTTGCTCAGTCACTGTCAAAGATGGAAACGTCATATGAACCTGAAAATATGCAGCGGAAAGTGAATGAAGTGTCGCACCGGGAATCAGTCGCGTCCAGACGCCTCAGAGGAACAGGCAAACATCAGAGAGGATCGGGGCTACGGATTTGCTGCTGTCCCCCCTATTCTGCAAGTCCGCTTTTTACTGAGGAGTTTGTATGAGTCAGTCAAAATTACTATTCATCACCGGCGTCAGCAGCGGATTTGGCCGTGCGCTGGCAGAAGAAGCCCTGAAAGCAGGACATCGCGTGGTCGGCACGCTGCGTAATGCACAAGCCTGCGCAGAATTTGACGCGCTGGTCCCCGGCCGAAGTTTTGGTCGCATGCTGGATGTCACTGATTTCGAGGCCATCGCCCCGCTCGCGGCCGCCGTGGAACAGGAAATCGGCGCCGTTGACGTGCTGGTCAACAATGCCGGTTACGGGCATGAAGGTATTATGGAAGAGTCGCCGTTAAGCGAGGCGCTGCATCAGTTTGACGTCAATGTTTTTGGCGCGGTTGCGGTCATCAAAGCCTTCCTGCCGTATTTTCGTCAGCGTCGCGGTGGACATATTCTTAACATCACGTCGATGGGAGGCTTTATTACAATGCCGGGCATCAGCTATTACTGCGGCAGTAAATTCGCCTTGCAGGGGATCTCTGAAACACTGACCAAAGAACTCAAACCGTTCAATATTGCCGTCACGGCCATTCAGCCTGGGTCTTTTCGTACCGACTGGGCGGGACGTTCGATGGTGCGCTCACCGCGTGCCATCAGTGATTACGATGCCAGTTTCGACCCCGTGCGGGAAACGCGGGAAAAACGCAGCGGTCATCAGCCGGGCGACCCGCTAAAAGCCGCACAAGCGATGTTGCAGTTGCTCGATGCGCCTGAGCCGCCTGCCTCGCTGTTACTCGGCAGTGACGCCGTTAAATTTGTCAGGGAAAAGATGCAACAAATGCGTGAGGATATCGATATCTGGGAAACGGTCAGCCGGTCTGCCGATGGCTGAAACATTCTTTTAAAGATCCCGTCAGCGCATTTCCCGGAGACTGCGCTATTCTGTTCAGACACTGAAATCATCCTGCCTGCGGGCAGGATTTTCGTCTGAATAACAATCGGGTAAAACAATGAATTCCATTTCCAACGAAGATAAAAAACCCAGCTGTGATTCAGTGATTAACAGCGTGGCTTACCGCGACGGTAAACGATTGCAGGATGTGACGGTCGAAGACATCAGCGAAGTCCTGAAAGAGCCCGATACCTTTGTCTGGCTCGGACTGTGGCAGCCGGAAGATGCCTATATGCGCAGCATTCAGGAAGAATTCGGTCTGCATGACCTGGCGATTGAAGATGCACTGACCGCCCATCAGCGACCGAAAATTGAGCAGTACGGCGAATCGCTGTTTATCGTTACGCACACTGCGCAGAAAGTGAATGAAACCATCGAGTACGGCGAAACACACCTGTTTCTCGGCAAAAACTTTCTGATCACCGTGCGTCACGGTGCGTCATCCAGCTATAAAGAAATCCGTAAACACGCCGAAGAACGCCCGGAAATGTTGAGTAAAGGGCCAGCTTATGCACTGTATTGCGTACTCGATTCCATCGTGGATAACTATCTGGAAATCCTGCATCAGTACACCGAACAGTTTGATGCCATCGAAAAACTGATGTTCCGCAACACCTTTAATCAGCAGGCGGTGCAGCAGGTTTATAGTCTGCGGCGGGATCTGCTCTCGCTGCGCAACGCCGCGGTACCAATGGAAGATATCTGTAATCAGCTCAGCCATCACTACGAAGAACTGATGCCTAAGAGCCTGCGGGCTTATGTGCGTGATGTGCAGGACCACGCTAATCAGGTGATCCGCACGACGGACGATGTGCGCGAAATGCTGTCGAACGCCATGCATGTGAATCTGGCGCTGGTGTCGGTGCATCAGAACGAAGTGGTACAGCGACTGGCGGGCTGGGGCGCGATTCTGGCGATCCCGACAGTGATTTTCAGTCTGTACGGCATGAACTTCAAAAACATGCCGGAGCTGGATGACTGGTGGGGATATCCGGTAACGCTGGGCGTCACTGTCGCCGGTTGTGTGTGGTTATACTGGAAGCTTAAAAAATCAGGCTGGCTGTAAGTTAATTATCACCTGAAAACACACGTTAATTAACATGCGAATAACAGAAACCGCTGTTATTCGCGTTCTTTAATTATCCTGACAATTTTAATCCTGACTTATTCTGTTTGTCCTTTCCTCTTCGCCTTATTTCCTTATATACTCGGTCGCATCTTCCTTACGGAAATAATATTCATCATGTCAGTTCGTTTCGCGATTTCACAGTTCATGCATTCGCTGCGCTTGCCCGGCAAGCGGGTCAGTGTGTTGCTGTTCGCGTTATGCTGGCTTGTCCTGAATGCCCAACTGGCGCTCGCCAGCCATCAGTGCGATATGCGCCCGCCGGTGGAAAACACCGCCATGGCACATAACATCACCATGCAAATGCCTGATTCTCCAGAGCACATGCAGAGTCAGTCGCTGTTGTGTGAGAAGCACTGTGCCCCTGAAAGAACCCAGTCTGACAGTGGTTCCGTGCCACTGGTGGCATTGCCCGTCGCTCCGGCATTAGCCATGCTCACCGTCGATGCCAGCACAGCGGTCACCACCGCGGACTGGATTGCGCCAACCGTCACTCCTCCTCCCGCTGAAGTTCAGTTCTGCCGATACAGAGAATAGCCCCTGCTGTCCTGAGTGTTTTTCCGCACTCAATATTAAATGAAATTGTTTTGCCAGATTAATGGCCAGTTTTTATCTAATGACAGTATTGGAGTATTTCCCATGCGTGCAATTTTAAATGTATTTACCGCAAGTCTTTTCTTTATTTCAGCTTATTCTTTTGCCGATGCTATGCCAATGAATCACGATGCTATGGCGATGCAGCATAATATGCAGGCCTATGAATCCGAAGGCGTGATCACTCAGTGGCAGTCTGATCGCGTGGGGATTTCCCATCACGCCATTCCTGCGCTGAAATGGCCGGCCATGACCATGAATTTCCGTCTGCCGCCGGAGATCGCCGCCAACTCCCTGCCCGCCGGTACGCCGGTCACCTTTAGCTTTGTCAAAACTGAGTCCGCTTATCAGTTACAGACACTGACACCGCTGAAACGCTGACCGGGAGATTCACCATGTTGACTTTACCGCGCCATCACCGGATGACGTGGCAATGGCTGCTGGCTTTTGTGCCGGTCAGCGCGTTTGCCACACCCGTTACCCTGCCGCAGGCGCTGGTCGCTGCGCAGGATTATTCCGCCGAGCTTTCTGCCAGTCGTCACCAGATCAATGCGCTGGATAACCGTGCCGATTCGGCCATGCAACTGCCGGATCCGAAGCTGAAATTCGGTATCGAAAACCTGCCGGTCAGCGGCGGCAACACCGACCGGTTTACCCGTGAAGGGATGACGATGGAACGTATCGGCATCATGCAGGATTACATCAGCAGCGATAAGCGCCAGCGCAAAGCCGACACGCTGCGTGCAGAATCCCGGGAAGTGGCGGCTACCCGCCAGAGTATCCGGGCACGTTTGCAACGCGATGCGGCGCTGGCCTGGATGGAACTGGCCATCGGCGGGCAAACCGTCTCGCAATTACAAAAACTGGTGGACGAAAGTCAGCGCCAGATTGGGGTTCAGCGGGGCGGTGTCAGCAGCGGCAGTTCGCTGCCCGCCTCGGTGCTGGACGCGCACCTGACGCTCATCAGCATGCAAGACAAACTGACCGAAGCCGAACGGGATGTTCAACTGGCGCGCACCCGCTTAAGCCAGCTGACCGGCATCGATCAGCCTGAAATTAACGGTGCCATTCCACCTTTCACCGAACTTCCTCCACAGGCGTTACAGGCGACAAGCGTCGAACAACATCCTGAAATTATTCAGGCTCGGCGTGAAGCCGATGTGGCGCAGGCGAAATCCTCGCAGTCAGCCATTGCGGCGCTGCCGGATGTCGGCGTGGAAGTCTATTACGCCCATCGTGCCGACAGTTATGAAGATCTGGCAGGGGTGATGTTTACCGTCGATCTGCCGCTGTTTACCGCTTCGCGTCAGGATAAAGATCACGCCGCCGATCAGTCGATGGCAATGGAAAGCAATGACCGGCTGGCGCAACTGATGCGCGACCATCAGGCGCAGCTGACCAGTTTGCTGGCGCAATATCAGGCCGCCGCCACGTTATGGCAGCGGCAAAAAAACGACGTTATTCCCCTGCAACAGCAACGCATCAGCGTGATTCAGGCACAGTATCGCGCCGGAAAAAGCAGCCTGAATGACGTTCTCGACGCCCGCCGCAACCTGATCGACAGCCAGATTTCCGAACGCAATGCCGGGCTGGAAGTGGCCCGCTATTGGGTCGCCCTGCGTTATCTGGCCCCCCAGGAGATTCATTAATGACTTCCGCTAAAACTTACAGCCTGCTGGCCGTCGCCATCATGGCCGCACTCGCCGCCGGTTACGTGGCTGGCCGTCACAGCCCTGCGGCGCAAACGCAGGCTTCTGCTGCTCCGGCCGAACGCAAAGTGCTGTACTGGTATGACCCGATGACGCCCGGCCAGCGTTTCGATAAACCGGGCAAATCGCCCTTTATGGATATGGATCTGATGCCGCGTTACGCCGATGAAGCCACGGATGACGGCGGTGTGACGGTCAGCGCCCGTCAGCAGCAAAATCTCGGTATGCGCAGTGAAAAGGTACAGCGACGGATGATTTCCGCACCGCTTAATGTGTATGGCACGGTCAGCGCCGATGAACGCAGCCTGCGCACGGTCGCCGCGCGTGCGAATGGTTTAGTCGAAAAACTTTACGTCGCTGCCAGCCAGCAGCCTGTGAAAAAAGGTCAGAAACTGGCCACACTGTGGATCCCCGACTGGACCGCCGCGCAGCAGGAATATCTGGCCGTGCGTCAGCTTGGCGACCGCAGCCTGACCGCTGCCGCCCGTCAGCGGCTGGCTTTGCAGTTTATGCCGGAAGACATTCTGCGCCGCGTCGATAAAACCGGTCAGCCGCAAACCCGCATCGACGTGGTCGCGCCGGAAGACGGTTATATCAGCCTGCTTTCCGTGCGTGAAGGGGCGCAGGTCAGCGCTACACAGCCGCTGTTCGAACTGACCAGTCTGAAACAGGTTTGGATTGTGATGGATTATCCGCCTTCTGCCGCCAGTCAGATCCAGATCGGCGGCAAAATTACGGCCAGTGCCGACAGTCAGCCGGGCGAGGTATTTCACGGTACGGTCAGCGAATTGCTGCCGGATGTGGATGCCGTCAGCCGTACGCTGAAAGCCCGCGTGGTGATTGATAATCCGCAGGAAAAACTGCGTCCCGGCATGTACCTGAATTTATCGCCAGATGTCAGTGCGCAGACGGCGGTTCTGGCCATTGCGCAGGAAGCGCTGATCCAGACCGGCAGCCGCAATACCGTGCTGCTCGACGACGGCAACGGACATTTCACCCCGCAGAAGGTCACCATCGGCGTGACGCGTGATGGCTGGACGCAGGTACTTTCAGGCCTGGAAGAAGGTCAGTCTGTTGTCACCTCCGGGCAGTTCCTGATCGACTCCGAAGCCAGCCTGCGCAGCGCACTGCCTGCCACCGACGCCCCGGCGCCGGACGCGCACCAGCACGGAGGTGATTTATGATTGCCGCTGTGATCCGCTGGTCGCTGAAGAACCGGCTGCTGGTGTTACTCGCCGCGCTGATGATGGCGGGCTGGGGCATCTGGTCATTGCAGAAAGCGCCGCTCGACGCCCTGCCGGATCTCTCCGATGTGCAGGTGATCGTGCGCGTAAGTTATCCGGGCAAGGCACCGCAAATCATCGAAGATCAGGTGACCTATCCGCTGACCACCACTCTGCTGTCAGTGCCCGGCGCGAAAACCGTGCGCGGCTTTTCGATGTTCGGTGATGCCTATGTTTATGTGTTGTTCGATGATGGTACCGATCCTTACTGGGCGCGCTCCCGCGTGCTGGAATACCTGAGTCAGGTTCAATCCTCACTGCCCGCCGGAGCCAAAGCCTCGCTGGGACCGGATGCCACCGGCGTCGGCTGGATCTATGAATACGCGCTGATCGACAAAACCGGCAAACACAGCCTCGAACAACTTCGCGCCCTGCAGGACTGGACGCTGCGTTATGACCTGAAAACCGTACCGAATGTCTCTGAGGTCGCCAGCATCGGCGGCATGGTGCGTCAGTATCAGGTAGTGGCCGATCCGCAACGGATGCGCGCCCGGGGCGTGACACATCAGCAACTGGTGACCGCGCTGCAAAACGCTAATCAGGAAAGCAGTGGCTCGCTGCTGGAAATGGGCGAGGCCGAATACATGGTGCGCACCTCCGGCTATCTGAAAAGTATGGATGATTTCAACAATGTGGTCGTGACAGTCAACAGCGGTATTCCGGTGCTGCTGGCGGATGTCGCCACCGTCCGCACCGGCCCTGAACTGCGGCGCGGCGTGGCGGAACTTAACGGTGAAGGCGAAGTGGCGGGCGGCGTGATTGTTATGCGCTCGGGTAAAAATGCACTGGAAACCCTGAAGGCGGTGAAAGAGCGGCTACATGCCCTCGCCCGCACGCTGCCTGCGGGGGTTGAAATCGTGCCGGTCTACGATCGTCAGCCGCTGATTGAAAACGCCGTCGAAACGCTGTCGCATAAACTGCTGGAGGAATTCGCGGTAGTCGCGGTGGTCTGCGCGCTGTTTCTGTTCCATTTCCGCTCGGCGCTGGTGGCGATCATCACCCTGCCGCTCGGCATTCTCGGCGCGTTTATCGTCATGCATTATCAGGGGGTCAGTGCCAATATTATGTCGCTCGGCGGTATTGCGATTGCCATCGGCGCCATGGTCGATGCGGCGATTGTGATGATCGAGAATATGCATAAGGTGCTGGAGCAATGGCGGCACGATCATCCCGGCCAGCAGCCTGCGTCGGCGGATTACTGGAAGGTGTCTGAGCGTGCCGCCACGGAAGTGGGTCCGGCGCTGTTTTGCAGTTTGCTGATCATCACCCTGTCGTTTATTCCGGTGTTTTCGCTGGAAGCACAGGAAGGCCGGATGTTCTCCCCGCTGGCATTCACCAAAACCTACGCGATGGCGGTGTCTGCCGGGCTGGGCATCACCCTGGTGCCGGTGCTGATGGGCTATTTTATTCGTGGCAAAATTCCTGATGAAAACGCCAGCCCGATCAACCGCTGGTTGATTGCCGCCTACCAGCCGGTGCTTTCTGCCGTGCTGAAACGTCCGAAAACCACGCTGTTATTCAGCGGCCTGTTCCTGCTGGTATCTCTGTATCCGCTGGCAAAACTGGGCAGTGAATTTATGCCGCCGCTCGATGAAGGCGACCTGCTGTATATGCCGTCGACGCTGCCGGGGATTTCAGCCCGCGAAGCCGCACGGTTGTTGCAGCAGACGGATCGGTTAATCAAAACTGTGCCCGAAGTCGCCAGTGTATTTGGCAAGGCCGGACGCGCCGACAGCGCCACTGACCCGGCGCCGCTGACCATGATCGAAACGACCATCCGCTTTAAACCGAGGGACCAGTGGCGACCGGGCATGACGCCGGACAAACTGGTGACAGAACTCGACAACGCGGTGAAATTGCCCGGCATCGCCAACGTCTGGGTGCCGCCTATCCGCAACCGTCTCGACATGCTGGCCACCGGCATCAAAAGCCCGGTGGGCATCAAGGTGAACGGCAATAACGTTGCACAAATCGAGCAGATCGCCCAGCAGATCGAGCATATCGTGAAACAGGTGCCGGGCGTGACCTCGGCACTGGCCGAAAGGCTGGAAGGTGGTCGTTACGTCGATATTGATATTAACCGGCGTGAAGCAGCGCGTTACGGTGTCACGGTGGCTGAATTACAGTCGCTGGTCTCAACGCTGGTCGGCGGGGAAAATATCGGCGAAACGCTGGAAGGCCGCGAGCGTTATCCCATCAACCTGCGTTATCCGCGTGAGCTGCGCGACAACGTGCAGGCGCTGCGGGATTTACCGGTGCTGACCGCCTCCGGCGCACAGGTGCCGCTGTCGGCGCTGGCATCCGTCAACGTCACCGATGGCCCGCCGATGCTGAAAAGTGAGAATGCCCGTCTTTCAGACTGGATCTATGTGGATTTGCGCGGACGAGATTTGAAATCTGCCGTCGAAGACATGCAACAGGCGGTCAGCCAGCAGGTAACATTGCCGGAAGGGGTGACGGTCAGTTGGTCGGGGCAATTCGAGTATCTTGAACGCGCCACGGCAAAACTGAAAATCGTGCTACCGGTGACACTTTTGATCATCTTCGTCCTGTTATACGTGACGTTCAGCAGCGTGCGCGACGCCCTGCTGATCATGGCGACACTGCCGTTTGCCCTGACCGGTGGCGTCTGGCTGTTGTACCTGCTGAGTTTCAATCTGTCGGTCGCCGCCGCCGTCGGGTTTATCGCCCTGGCCGGGGTTGCCGCCGAGTTCGGGGTGATCATGGTGCTGTATCTGAATCAGGCAGTGCAACGACAGCAAAAAGCCGGCGGGGATATGAGTGAGGCAGAACTGTGCGACGCCATTCACCACGGTGCGGTGTTGCGCGTCCGGCCAAAAGCCATGACTGTTGCCACCATCATGGCGGGTTTACTGCCGATCATGTGGGGCGGAGGAACCGGTTCAGAAGTGATGCAGCGTATTGCAGCGCCGATGATCGGCGGCATGGTGAGTGCCCCGTTGTTGTCGATGCTGGTGATCCCGGCGGTGTATTTGCTGATGCATCGGAGAAGGAATAAAAAAGTTTAAGGGAAAGCCCCTCCTCTTCGCAGCGGGGAGCCGAACGGATCATTCTTAGGGTTTTGTCCTGGCTCCTCCCCCTGCGAAGGGGGAGGTCGGGAGGGGGTTTTAAGGGCTAACATCTTGTCAAGGTATACTTCAACTTATTGATTTTTCTTTAATACCCCACCCCAACCCTCCCCTTCGCAGGGGAGGGAGTCGACCGGATCATGCTTTGGATTTTACTCCTCAACCGGAACGATCCTCTCTGCCGGTTTCTCCAGAATCATCGTCTGCGTCTGACTCAGACTGATCCCCGCGGCCCGCAGCATCTTCAGGATTTCGTAAAGCAAATCACTGCGCGTACCGCTGACCATGCGCGGGCTGTTCACAAAACCTGTCACACTCAGCACAATCCCGGTCGGTCCCAGTTCTTTAAAGCTGACCGAGGCCGGTGGGTTTTCCAGAATGGATTCGTGCAAGTTGTAGGCTTCCAGCAGCAATGTCTTAACCTGTTCCGGGTCGATATCCAGCGGGAAGGTCAACGTGATAGTCGCCACGCCCTGCGCGTTACCCATGGTGGCGTTACGCACGTTCTGTGAAATCAATTGTGAGTTCGGCACAATCACGGTGGATTTATCGCTTAGCTGAATTTCAGTTGCACGGACATTGATACGGCGGATATCGCCTTCCACACCGCTGATACTGATCAAATCCCCCACTTTCACCGGCCGTTCGGTCAGCAGGATCAGACCGGAGATGAAGTTCTTCACAATCTCCTGCAAACCAAAACCGATACCGACCGACAAGGCACTGACGATCCACGCCAGTTTGTTCCATTCGATGCCCAGCGAAGACAGCGTCAGCAGGATGATCAGCACGTAGCCGACGTTGGTGAACAGCGTCACCAGCGAGGCACGCATACCGCGATCCATCATGGTTTTTGGCAGGAAATCGTTATCCAGCCACCTGCGTGCGGAACGCAAAATATACCAGCCGACCACCAGACACAGCACCGCGTTGACCGCGTGCGCCGGAATGATGTTCATGCTTTCGAGACCTTTACCGCCCCAGATATCGACGATTTTTGCCAGCAGCTCCAGCGGCGTCGTCGTGCCGAAAGTACCGTTAAGCAGCGCGACAGCGGCCATCAGCAGCAGTCCGGTTTTACCGATTGCCGAGAATAACGTGGCAGCCAGTGACAGGTGACGGTCATTGACGCTCAGCGTACTTTTGAGGATTTTGCCGCTGTGCGTGGTCGGCGCAAACAGACTCTCACACAGGTCCACGACAAAGTGGATCAGCAGATACAGGCAACTGACTACCAGCCCGATCCACAGCAGTTCGAAGGTCACAAAACGCGCCAGCGGAATATAACCAATCAGCAGCGCCATCAGGATGACAAACGCCGTCAGGCTTATCACCAGATGGATAAGCCCGGCCAGCGTGGAACGTGCTTCGGTCTGTTCCCCTTCGGCCTTCATCTTGCGACGCATACGGTTGATACGCACTGGCGCGATCAGGCAGTTGAGCGCCACGAGTAACGCCGCCAGTCCGTTGCCAAATAACGTTGCTGAGACGCTGGCACCGACCAGGTTATTCAGCTGTTCGATGATACCGAACAGGAAAATAAAGCCCGCCAGCAGAACCGGGAATGATGCCAGTGTTTTTGCCAGCGGATCGGCAATGCCCGGCAGACGCCACGACGGATGGTTATTGGAAAGTAATGCAATCCCCAGACCGGCGATCACGGCAGAGAAATAGGTCAGTTCAACCAGTTGTCCGGCAAATTCCGTCACCCACGGCGAGGTATCCGGCAGACGGGTGAAAATATACCCGAGCAACTGAACGCTGATGCCAAGCGTCAGGGTGGTGCTCAGCGTAGTGAAACAGGCCAGAAAACTGCGACGGAAACGCCCCTGCGGCAACCAGCGCGGCAGGATCCAGTTCATCGGTCTGTCCAGCACGCGGCGACCGGCCAGGCCAATCACCAGCGCCAGTAACAGATAAATTGCGGTGCCGATGCGCCATTCCTCGCTCCACGCCTGCATCCACGCGTCTTTAACCTGCGAACCGAAGTCATCAAAACGCGCCGCATCATCATCGTTTGGCGTAATAAGCGGTGCCCAGAAATTCCCTCCGAGAATGCTGCCGGTATTGAGCGCAATCTGGGTTTTCAGTGCATCACGACGTAATCCGGCGATTTGCGAAGACAGGTTTTGCGCGCCAAGGGAGATGGCTTTGGTCTGCTCGATTTGCGTGGTCAGCAGCGTTTTGCTGTTGTTGAGCTTATTACGCTGGCTGATCACTTGCGGCGTTTCCGTGATCGTGCCCGGTGCAGGCGCCGGACCCAACACGTCGAGCTGTGCCTGCACCTGCGCCAGATCCGGCGTCAGCGCACCCGTCAGCTTGTCGGCATCTTCGGCCAGTTTCTGCGCAGCATCAGTCAGGCCGGTAAATTTCTTGTCGGTTTTCGCCGAAGAGACCTGCTGTTTCAGCTGATCCAGACGCTTTTGTAATGCCGGTAACGCGGTCGTGACGTTCACTTTAACCGGTTGTTCCGCCGTGGCAGGCTGGCCTGTACTTTCGTCGGCCTGACTCAGCACCGGCGTTATCAGCAGACATGACAACAATGCCAGCAACAACGGCACTCTTAACATTTTTTGCATAGAAGGATGATTCCGGGAGTTCGGGAAATTATTGTTTGAAAAATCCGGCTAAGGATACGCTTTCTCGTGCCAAAAGGAGTAGGGATTTTCTGCTTCTCAGGCTGCGGTGCATAACCCTAAATCATTCGGGGTGCATCAGGGCAGCGACTGAGCAAATCCCCGGCAGCATACATAAGTATATGACCGGGGTTTGCGAACGAAGCTAACGCAGAGGCAGCCTGAGGGATGACGGTTAGTGCTGACCGAGCATCTGGCGAAGTATAGCCGCAGACTCCGCAGGCTGAAGCGCCAGAATGCCGGAGTACAGGCTGATGGAAATTTCGCACACTTTTTCGCGATCGACATCCGGTTTGGTCAGGTCATTAAACATCTGCAACTGTTCTCCATACATACTGGCCAGGGCTTCACGCACCGGCACCATCATCTGCACCACTTTTTCCGTGCTCACAGGGGCGGGCATAACCGTTTGCCCGCTGCCGGTCGCCAGCAGTAAATCATTCATGGTGTCGAGATCTTTGCGGAACAGTTCCGGCGGCAGCACCTGCGCGGTATTCACGCCGCCGCTGACCTGCGGATAAAGGAATTTAAAGCAACTGCCGTCTTTGCGTGCCTGCAGCGTCTGCATTTCTTCCAGATTTACCTGCATCGCCTGGTTCACATTGGCGTCGGGTGCGTGGCTGATGCGTTGCGAGAGTAACAGTGACACCATCGGTTTGACGGTATCAATGGCTTCCTGCTGCGGTTTACCCTCTTTCTTCATATTCAGGATATTGCTGCGGATCTGCGCATACAGTGCCGGTTCCTGMATTCTGATGGTGTTGTACAGCGGCAATTCGGCCAGCGCCTGATCGATTTTCTGCTCTTCACTGTTACCGGCAAGACGCGGTTTGATGACGCCCCCCCACAGCAGGTTACCGCCGATGATCAACACCAGAAATAAGATCACCGCAGGTACCCGGCCAATTTTGCCTTTTTTGTGTAATGCCCCGATCAGCGAGCCAATGACCGCACCGCTGATGCCCCACACCATCACTTCATTCCAGTTCATTTTCCTTTGCCTTCAGTAAACAATTTAGTGACTTCCAATCTGTGCGACCGCATCGCGGCTGGCGTCAATACGCGCCTGCCCGTGCAGTTCGTGCAATTTGCCCTGTCGCATTTCCAGCAGACGATCGGCGTGTTCAAAATAGTGATCATCATGGCTGATTGCCAGCACGGTTTTACCCATATCACGCAATTGTGGCAACAGCTCGCGGTAGAAGGTACGGCGGAACTGGGGATCCTGATCGGCCGCCCATTCGTCGAGCAGCAGGAAATCACGCCCTTCAGCAGCGGCCAGCAACAGCGCCACCCGTTTACGCTGTCCGGCAGACAGTTGCAGATTGGTCACTTCATTGCCGTTGAACTGGAGTTTGTCTTTCATTTTCAGGCGTTGCAGCCAGTCTTCCACCAGCAGCGGGTCCGGCATCTCGCCTTGCGGACCCATGAGCTGACCAAACAGGTGGAAGTCGGTGAACACCGCCGAGAAAATCTGCCGGTATTGTTCGGCGTTTTCGGCGGTGACCGGCACGCCGTCGAGCAGGATTTGCCCGGAACGCGGCTGATACAGACCGGTCAGCAACATCGCCATTGTCGATTTTCCGCTGCCGTTGCCGCCAATCAAAAATACCAGCTCGCCACGGGTGATCGTCAGGTTCAGCGGACCGACGCCAAAACCAGCGCCCTCTTCTTTGCCTGCGTAACTGAAGGTCAGGTCGCGCAGTTCAAGGGTTTGCCACTTTTTCGCGACAATGGCGGGGGTAAAGGCTGCGTTATATTCCGCCAGTTTCAATGCTTTCAGTTTGCCAAAAGCCACCTGCGCGCTGAGCAGCGTCGGCAGCGCACCCACAGCCTGTAACATGGGCGTGCGCAGGAACAACAGCGTCAGGGAATAAGTAGCGGCAACGTCGGTATCCGACCAGCCGAGCGTATTCGCCATGAAGAACACCAGGCCAATCGCGCCCAGCATCATGATATTCGACCAGTTCACGGCGCTCAGGTGGAAGGTGTCGGCGCGGATGATGTGGTGACGATATTCTTCGGCATCTTTACGGTACACATCATCAAACAGATGGCGCGCACGCTCGCGGTTCAGCGCCAGCTCTTTGCGCCCCTCGATCACTTTCTGATAATCGGTTTGCAGTTTGTCTTCCGCATCACGCACTTTCGCCAGATGACGGTAAACATGCGACACCAGTTTGAAACCGCCGAAAATAGTGATCAACAGCCAGATGACCGTCACCAGCAGCATTTCCGGTGACAGCCAGGCCAGATATCCCGCACAGCCAAGGGTCAGGATAATCCCCTGCACCAGCTCCGGCAGGCGCACAAACGCCAGTGTGATGTTACGGATGTCGCTGCCCAGGCTGGCAAGCAGTTGCGCATTACCGATTTGCTCGATGCGTTCGATATCGGTATCGAGAATACGTTTAATGAACTGGCCGCGCAGACGGTAAATGAAGTGATGACCGAGCACGGTCAGCGCCAGCTGAGAGCCTAACGTGACCGCCATCAGCAACAGAAGTAATCCGAGGAATTGCGGAAGAACCATCAGCGAGCCTTGGGTGGTTTCAATCAGTTTCAGATTGATAAACGCGATCAGCCCGATGCCCAGAACGGCGCTGAGCAGGCTCAGCGCCATCACCCCTAAAAACGGCCAGCGGTATTGCTTAAAGACAACACGTAACAACTCCATGAATTTTTCTCATTCTGAATGCAGGAAAATGATGCTGCACGCAGTTTAATGACACGCATTGTCATATCAAGAACAATTCTCATTTTACCCGCGTATGCTGGCGGATCACCATGCGCTCGAACTTACCGGCGACCACCAGATAGCCAAACATGCCGAGCAAACCGTGTGCGCCGACAAACCACAGCGCGAGGTTAAAGGAGCCGGTTGCCGCGACGATATAACCGATCACTACGGGCGTAATAATCCCCGCAACGTTACCCAGACAGTTAAACACCCCGCCGCTCAGGCCGATCATTTTCTCCGGCGCGGTATCTGACATCACTGCCCAGCCGATGGCCGATAAACCTTTGCCAAAAAATGCCAGCGTCATCAATGCAATCACCGCCGCATCAGTGGAAACAAAGTTACTGGCAAATCCCGCAGATTATCGCGCTGGCGGCTCAGGAATTGCCGGAAATCACGCTGGTAATGAAGGAAATGGTGTCGTCAGCCCAGCTTCAGGCACTGGCGGCGCGCACGCTGGATATCGGCTTTGTGCGCCAGCCGGTGACGTTATTTCCGCTGGCCTATCATTGCGTACTGCGTGAGCCTTTATGCGTTGCGTTGCCTGCTTCATCCGCGCTGACCGCCAAACCCCGCCTCCGTCTGCGGGACTTTGCCGGACAACCTTTCATCATGTATTCCGCCAGCGAAGGAAAATACTTTTACGACTGTATCGCCGGGCTGTTTGCACAGGCCAACGTCGTGCCGCATTACGTGCAACATTGCAGCCAGACTCACACTATTCTCGGGCTGGTGCGCGCCGGTGTCGGGCTGGCGGCATTCCGGCAACTGGTTATCGCGCACTGCACGGCAAGTGGCGCAATCGCAAGAAAAAAGCTGACAGTCCGCCGCTCGCTTCCTAAACTGAGGTAATGGATAAAGAACAAGAACTTCGCCGAAGTAAACGTAACGCGCTGGGGTTGCTGCTGGTTGCCGCCGCCCTGTTTGTCATCACCCTTTTCCTGCCGCCCAACTTCTGGGTGTCCGGTCTGAAAGCCATTTCCGAGGCCGCGATGGTCGGGGCAATGGCTGACTGGTTTGCCGTCGTGGCACTGTTCCGCCGCGTGCCGGTGCCGTTTGTCGCCTCGCATACGGCGATCATCCCTAAAAACAAAGACAAGATTGCCGATAATCTGGCGGTGTTCGTGCAGGAGAAATTCCTTGCACCCGCCACACTTATCACACTGATCCGCCAGCATGACCCGGCGCGGATGCTGACAGACTGGCTGAACGCGCCCGACAACGCACAACGGTTTGCCAAATATGCCGTGAAGATGATCCGCGGTTTTCTGGACGTCACTGACGATCAGCGCATCGCCCAGCTTATCCGCCGTGCGCTGTACCGGGTGATCGACAAAATCGACCTGTCGGCGTCGATTGCCACCTTGCTGGAAAGCCTGACCAAAAACGGCCGCCATCAGGAACTGCTGGATCAGGCGATGGATCAGCTGGAAATCCTGCTGGCAAAAGACAGCACGCGGCAGTTTATCTCCGCGCAGATTGTCGGCTGGATGAAACGCGAACATCCGCTGACCGCCAAATTACTGCCCACCGGCTGGCTGGGGCGCAACGGCGCGGATATGGTCTCCAATGCCGTGAATTCCGTGCTCGACGATATGGGCAACGATAAAACCCACGCTTTCCGCAAAGGCTTCGATCGCTCGGTACAAAGCTTTATCTGGAAGCTGCAAAATGACCCGGCGACCGCGCAGAAAGCTGAAGAGATCAAACAGTATCTGAAAGATGACGAAAAGCTGAATACGTATGTTTTGCAGCTGTGGGGCGATATGCGTAACTGGCTGAAAGAAGATTTAGAAAGCGAGGATTCGCGGGTGTTCGCCAAAGTCACCGAATCCGGGCAATGGCTGGGTAATGCGCTGGCGCAGGACGAAAAGCTGCGCCTCTCGCTGAATCAGCAGATGGAAAGTATTGCAGAGAAAGTCGCACCGGAATTCGCCGAATTCCTGACCCGCCACATCAGCGACACAGTGAAAAGCTGGGACGCGCGCGATATGTCGCGGCAAATAGAACTGAATATCGGTAAGGATTTGCAGTTTATCCGCATCAACGGCACGCTGGTCGGTGCCTTTATCGGCCTGGTGCTTTACCTGCTGTCACAACTGCCGGTGGCGATTCCCTGGGTGATGGCGCGGATTTAAGGCGCCTGAACAACCTGTATTTTACCCCGGTTCTGGTCCTTAAAACCTCTTCTCAGACTCCCCCTCTGCAGGGGGAGTAGCAAAAAGCCAGGCCGGGAATAGCCCGACCGGCGCCCTCTCCTGCGAAGGGGAGGGTTGGGGGTATTAAAGACAAATGAATGAGTTAACGTGTGCATTCGCCTTACCACCCGCATGCCTCACTTTTTCCGAAGGCACAAGCCGATAATTACTTCACAGTTTTACTGAACGCATCCACCGCCAGAATGGCATTCGCCACATCTTCGGCAGACAGGTTGTGGTTCAGATTGCCCAGCGTATCGCCCTCGCCGCCTGCCAGCGCACCCACTTTCACCAGATTGGCGAAAGATTCGTTTTCCAGATGCATTTCTTTCAGCGTGGTTGGCATTTTGATGGCGCGGTAGAAGCGCACGTATTTCGCGATTTCTTCGTCCGGACGTTGTTCCAGCACCATCTGCGTCAATGTACCGTATGCCACTTTTTCACCGTGCGTCAGGTGGTGAATATCACCAGAGATCGCAGTAAAACCATTATGGATGGCATGCGCCCCCGCCAGACCGGCATTTTCAAAGCCCAGACCGGACAGCAATGTGTTGGCTTCCACCACGGCTTCAACCGCTGGCGTCACCAGTTTCTGCTCAACTGCGGTGTAAGCACTGTAGCCGTAAGTCAGCAGCGTTTTTTCGCAGGCTTCGGCAATGGCCATCCCGGCGATAGTCGGGTCGCCGCCTACCATAGACTGGGAATGGGAACGCAATACCGCCTGCGCTTCAACAAAGGTCGCCAGGCCGTCAGCGATACCGGAGGCGAACAGGCGTACCGGTGCCTGTGCGCAAACATGGGTATCCACCAGCACCAGATCCGGGTTTTTATTGTAGAAACGGTAGGATTCGAAAACGCCTTCATCGGTGTAGATAACCGACAGCGCACTGCACGGCGCATCGGTAGAGGCCACGGTCGGCACAATCACTACGTTTTGTTTCAGTTCATCTGCAATGGCTTTAACCGTGTCGAGCGTCTTACCGCCGCCGAGCCCGACCACTACCTGTGTTCCCGCATCACGGGCGATACCTGCCAGACGGGTGATTTCGCTGGCAGAGGCTTCACCGTTAAAGCGCTCGTAGTGGAATTCTACGCCCGCTTTTTCAATGATTTCTGTACGCGGTCACCGATAATTCCCCAAACAACATCATCAGCAATCAGGAATGATTTTCCCCCCAGGTCGGGCAGATAATCCCCTAACTCATCCAGTACACCGCTGCCCTGAACGTATTTTCTTGGCGAAGAGAAGATAAATTTACTCATGATAAAAACCTCTTTTCGTTGATAATGTGAAAGTGAATAACTCTCCGAGGGTAACGCAGCATGACAGGAAGCCCAACCCTTTTAATTCACATTAACAGCATGACTCGCAAAGAATTTCTTCAATTAATGCGGAAGTTTAAAATAATGAGGTAATTCATATTTGAACGATTTAATACCTCTTAATGATTATTAAAATCCGCATGATTCATCGCTGATAGATAAAGCGCAGTCTGTTAGCTTTTAACTATTGAATGCATCAATAAAAGCGACTTTCCCTTATCAGTAAACCCCGTAGAATTCATCGCATTGGCAGCACGTCGTAAGCAGTGGTCATTAGCCAGCTCGCTGTTAGCCATTCCATTAATATTTCTGAAATTAATAAGGAACAGCATGTACAACTTTCAGCGCTATAACGCCAAAGAACTGGCGCTTGCCTATATGAGCAGCAAACCACACGACTTTTCGCCGAACGAATTTTTACAACAGTTGAAAGAGATCGAGAAATCTTTCGACATGGCGCTGCGAAATCCGCAGCAGCAGCCACAGAACGGAATGTTGGTGAAGGCGTTTTGATTGCCATCTTGCCCTTCATCAGTTAAGTGTCGTGCGTTACCCTTGCTTTACCCGTGGAAGTATTTTGCACGTGCCTGTATTGGGTTCATCTGCAAAAATAAAATAGAAAAAAAGCAAAAGCCCCGAATAGTCGGGGCTTTTTGTATTTATTAATGACAACTCCCCTAAATCATTCAAGTTGCAGGAAGGCGGCAAACGAACGAATCCCGATGAGCTGACTAAAGTCAGTGATTCGGGTGAGCGAATGCAGCCAACGCACCTGCGGTTTGAAGGATGACGGGGACTACTTCGTCATCTGACGGTCATCAATGTACTTGCGTTTATCCGGCGCTGGCGGGAAATACTGATACAGCCAGGTTTCAGACAGCGCAGTCTGGCCGTTGCGCAGGAACATACGCAGCTCGACCGGCGCGACTGAATCGCTGTCAGGATACCAGTCAAACAGGATGCGGTAACCGTCGAACGGCTGCACATACAAAATTTCGATGTTTTTGATTTTACCCGCCGAGACGTTGATCACCGGCTCGATCCCTTTATCAGCAAAGGCTTTCAGCTCGCCACCAATGAAATCGATAGCAAAACGACGCGCCCAGACTTGCGGATAGTTCTCACCCGGCGCCCACCCTTCCGGGAAACCGCCCATACCGGTACGTGTCGCCAGCACATTCGCCAGCGGGCTGCGGTGAGGAGGTACGGAACTCCAGTACAGCTTATAGCTGAAACTAAATTCAGCACCGGATTTCACCGGTGTTTCCGGTTGCCAGAAGCACACCACGTTATCCAGGGTTTCACCCGTAGTCGGGATTTCCATCAGATTGACGGCGCCCTTCCCCCAGTCCCCGACCGGTTCTACCCACAGGCTCGGACGCTTGTTGTACCAGCCAATCACGTCCTGATAATTATTGAATTCATGGTCGAGTTGCAACAGACCAAAACCTTTCGGGCTGTTGTCGCTGAAGGCGTTGAACTGCAATCGCTGCGGGTTGTTCAACGGGCGACAAATCCACTCACCGGTACCGGTCCACATTTCCAGGCGATCAGAGTCGTGGATTTGCGGGTGGATGGTGTCGCAACGGCCACGTTCACTGGTGCCACAACTGAACATGCTGGTCATCGGAGAAATGCCCAGTTGTTTGATATCTTCGCGGGCATGCAGATGGTTTTCAATTTCCATCACCACACGGGTCGGTTCGCAGTGGATCACGAATTTATACGCGCCGGTAATGCTCATGCCGTCCAGCAAGGCGTAAACCGTAAAAGTCGTGTCGCCAGGTTTTGGCGTATCAAACCAGAATGCGGTGAAATCAGGGAATTCTTCCGGCTGATCGGTAAAGGTATCGACCGCCACACCACGGGCTGACAGGCCATATTGGTAGGTATCATCTACTGCACGAAAATAGCTGGCACCGAGGAAGGAAACCACGTCGCGGCGCGTCAGTTCAGGGGCTTTATTGACTTTAAAACCGGCGAAACCAAGATTTGAGAAGCCTTCCAGTTGTTTGGTATCCACACCGGCATCGTGATAGTTAAACAATTCAGGGCGGAAATGGATTTCGCGCGCCATGTGTTTCACCGGATCTACAGAATACATGCGCACGCGGCGTTTGAAGCCCATGCCGACGTGAAACAGCTCCACATCAAGCTGACGGTCAGGCAGACCATTCCACAGCGAATGTGCATGATCATACTGAATCGCGTTGTAGGCCTGTGGCGTGAGTTCAGCCAGCGTCTTCGGCAACGGCTGCGGCGCGCCACCGTAGGGCTTGTCAGCCAAATCTTTCGCCATTTTTTTCAGCGCGTTGAAATCAAACGGCAATTCGCCGCCGTCTGCCACATTCGCCTCTGCCGCTTCTGCGGAACGGGTGAACAGTGTGGACATAGCCGGCACACCACACCAGGCGGCGAATGCCATAGATGCTTTAATAAATGCTCTTCGTTCCATGCCAGAATCGTTTCCTGTACTGGGCAAAAAAATCCGGGGGCTTCGTCACAAAAACGCAGTCCCCGCGTATTCAGAATTTTCGACCCTAAGGCTAACGTAAAATTCACAAGCCGAGTACAAGAAATTGAATGCATTCAGCTAATATTTCGCTTGAAAAAGTTAGCGCTTATGACAGTGCTTATCCCCCGTATGACAGGGGATGAGCCGGTTTTCAGAAACGCCGGTTTTAACCGTAATTCCTGCCCTGTTGAGGTGCGTAACCCCCCGGTAACTTTAGGAACATTCTGTTACCGGAAGGTTACTATCACTCATGATTCAGCGTGTTATCCGCGCCGGGTTAGCACGCCTTTGTGCCCGCCCTGCTATGCTGAAATCTCATCGCTTTGTGATTTTTTGTTTTACTGCATGAGGTTTCAGCATGTCCGATGAACTGATTCAGGAGAAAGCCCGTGCGCTATACGCGCAGTTAACCGGCAAAATTTCACTCCCCTGCACGCTCCATGTCAGCGGTGCCGGAAATCTTCCCTCTTATTATCCGGTGACCCCGCTGATTGCCGCCTCTGTTGCGCTGGCAGGAATCGCAGTGTCGCAACTGGTCGCCCTCAGAAACGGCAAACACGATACCGTAACCGTGGATCGCCGTCTGGCCTCGCTGTGGTGTAAAACCAGTATCCGGCCTGACGGCTGGGAAATACCGCCAGCCTGGGACAGTCTGGCGGGTGATTACGCCACGGCGGACGGCTGGATCCGTTTGCATACCAATGCCCCCGCGCACCGTAAGGTGGTTGAAACACTGCTCGGCAAAGCGGAAAACCGCGAGGCGCTGGCGCTGCGGGTGGTGATGTGGAAAAAAGCAGCACTGGAACACGCCGTGGTGCGGGCGGGTGGATGTGCCGCGCAGATGCTCAGCCCGGAAGAATGGCAGCAGCATGTTCAGGGAAAATCGCTGATAGCGGAACCTCTTTTTCAGCATGCGTTGTCCGTTAAAGTGGCACCGCCGCATTGGGAATTATCCCCGCAACAGCCGCTGGCGGGCGTGAAAGTACTCGATCTGACACGGATTATCGCCGGGCCGGTGGCGACGCGTTTTCTCGCAGGACTGGGGGCGGATGTATTACGCATTGATCCCTTTGGCTGGGATGAACCCAGTCAGGAAGCGGATGTCACGCTGGGTAAACACTGTGCGCGGCTGAACCTGCATAACCCGCAGGACCGGCACCGTTTCGAAGAATTACTGCGGGACGCGGATGTGATTGTGCATGGCTATCGCGCAGGCGCGCTGCACAAACTGGGTTACGGCAGTGAACAACGTCGCGCGATTGCGCCAGGGCTGGTGGATGTGTGCCTGAATGCCTATGGCTGGAGCGGACCATGGCGCGAACGGCGCGGGTTTGACAGTCTGGTGCAAATGAGCTGCGGGATCGCTGAACAGGGAATGCAGCGTTCCGGTCGTCACAAGCCTGTTCCGCTGCCGGTTCAGGCGCTGGATCACACTACCGGCTATCTGATGGCTGCGGCAGTGCTGCAGGGTTTGGCGCAACGTATGGAAACCGGTCAGGGCAGCGAATGCCGCCTTTCACTGGCACGTACTGCCCGCGAACTGATGGAAAATAGCACCTTAGCAGAAAGCGGCGAACCACTGATTGAATCCGCGGATCCGGCCGACTTTTTACCCGAACAGGAACGTACGGTCTGGGGCAATGCCCGGCGTTTGCTTCCTCCTGTTCGTCTGGAAAATACGACATTACACTGGCGCTTCCCGGCTTCACCGCTCGGCTCTGCCCCCGCCAGCTGGCGTTAAGTCGTCAGAGAAAATGCCGCCTTGCGATACTGCAACGGCGTTTTGCCGATCATCTTTTTAAAACGGGTAATAAAATACGGCGCGTCAGTAAATCCGCATTGCAGTCCGATTTCTTCGACCGAACGGTCGGTGGAACGCAGTAATTCACATGCCCTTTTAACCCGCCGGGTGGCAAGGTAATCCTGAATGGAGCCCCCGGTTTCCTGCCCGAAAACCCGCGAGATATAACTTTCTGACAACCCGATGGCCGCTGAGAGCTGCGCCAGAGAAAACTTCTGCACGTAATTTTCTTCAATCCACTGCATCACTTTAGAGGCCGTTGTCCGGCTGATGGTTTTCGGCATTGCGTCCTCTGCGGGCATAAAGGCCATCAGTTGCAAAATCAGTAGGGTAATTTCTTCCCACTGATCGGCCTGCGCTTCAGACAACTGATTGAACTGCTCGAGAATGACTTCTATATGGCTGGCATGTTCGCTGAGATCATAAATGTGTGCCGCGCGGTCGGCATCCCACAAACTTGCGAACCGTGCCCGGCGTTGCGGGAACGATTGCAGGCAGCCATCCAGCAACTGGTGGTCCAGATGAATGGTGGTGCGCAAATACAGGTTCTTTTCACCGGATTCGACAAACACTTTGTGCAGTTTAAAAGGCGGAAAGACAAACAACCGTCCCGGGCGCAACGTGTATTGCTGATTATCCACAATGACAATGCCGTAACCCTGACTGACGAAAAGTAACTCCAGACACTGATGCCAGTGGAAATAATTAGCACTCCCACGGTTCATCCGGTTAAAAGAAACCTGACGTTCATTAAGGGCAATGCGTTCCAGATAATCAGATACCGGCATTCCTGTTTTCCTCAGTTCATTTTTACGCCATTAACGGCAAGGACAACAAAACACAATTTTCAGTCAGTTTTTTATAATTTAAGCCGTTTTAATCGTGGTTTGGTAATCACAATTTCAAAAATCACGCCATTCTGTGAAGCACGTAACAATCAGCGATTTTCAGTTCTCTATATTTCACTCGCAGCACAAAGAATTGAAATAATATTTCAAATTAATAAACCCTTATTTCTGCTTCCCTCACATCACCGGGAGAGTTTTTATGACGCCGAAAAAAGTGAACATCAATAATCCGTTACAGACCCGCGATGATGTGCAGCATCTCTTGCAAGAATTGCTCGCGGCGGTGTCGCCTTATACGGAAGAAGGCAAAAGCGGAATCAGTCTGGGCAATTCCACCACCCATTACGGCAAAGAGATTGCCAAAATGGAAGCGCTGTCACGCATGTTGTGGGGAATATTCCCGCTGCTGGCGGGTGGCGGTGAATGTGAAGATTTGCCTTTTTATCTGAATGCCATTCGTTTCGGCACCGATCCGCAGCATCCGCAATACTGGGGAAAAATCCGTGATTTTGATCAGCGCTGTGTGGAAATGGCGGCGTTTGGCGTCGGGCTGACGCTGCTGAACAAGCAATTGTTGCAGCATTTCAGCGCGCAGGAGCAACAGAATCTGGCTGACTGGCTGAATCAGGGACGTGATGCCACCATCCCGAATAATAACTGGAATTTCTTCCCGGTCATGGTGCAGATGGGTTTTAAAGTCTCCGGATTACCCTGGGATCAGGAAGCCGTGGCGGCCCGATTTGCGCTGATGGAAGAATATTATCTGGGCGATGGCTGGTATTCCGACGGTCCCGGCAGGCCGCGTGATTACTACATTTCGATGGCGTTTCATTATTACGGGCTGCTGTATGTACAGAATATGGCCGATGTGGATGCGCCGCGTGCGGCCATGTTACGTGAACGCGCACAACGTTTCGCACAGGATTTCATTACGATGTTTTCAGCAGGCGGCGCGGCGGTGCCTTTCGGACGTAGCCTGGCTTATCGTTTTGCCGAAGCGGCGTTCTGGAGTGCGGCGGCGTACAGCAAACTGGAGGTGTTCAGCCCGGGTATTATCAAGGGGCTGATTTTGCGTCATTTGCGTCACTGGCTAAAAGAGCCGATTTTCGACCGCGACGGCGTGCTCAGCATTGGTTACCACACACCAAATCTGGTGATGGCTGAAGACTATAACGCGCCGGGTTCACCTTACTGGGCATGCAAACTGTTCCTGGTGCTGGCATTGCCGCCGGACGATGCCTTCTGGCAGGCAGAAGAAGCCCCGCTTCCCGCACTGCCCGCGGCTTACTGTATTCCTCATGCCAGTCAGATCCTGACCCGCGATACCGAAGGCCAGCATGTCGTGATGCTGACATCCGGGCAGCTTGAGCTGAATAACTTTGTGAATACCGAAGCCAAATACACCAAATTCGCCTATTCCAGCCAGTTCGGATTCACTTTAGATCGTGGCAGGTACGGGCTGAATCATGCCGGTTGCGATTCAATGCTGATGTTCTCGGAAAGTGACGGTTATTTCCGCGGACGCCGGGACTGTGCAGAGACCCGGATCACCGGCGAGATGATTTACTCCCGCTGGCTGCCGTGGCACGACGTTGCCGTGCGTACCTGGCTGCTCCCCTGCGGTGACTGGCATCTGCGCGTTCATCACATCGAGAATCAGCGTCCGCTGGAGACGGCCGAAGGCGGTTTCGCGGTAATGCAGGAACCTTCAACGCAAACACAGCTGTCGGCAGAAAAACATGGTGTGACAGTCACGGCACGCAACGGCGTCAGCCGGATTGTCGCACTTGAAGAAAGCGAACCACGCGAAGCCTCCGCCGTTATCACCCCGCCCAACAGCAGCATTATGTTCGCCGAAACCGCCGCCATTCCGGTGCTGAAATCGTCACTGCCTGCCGGTTCTCACTGGCTGATATGCGCCGTATGTGCGTCTGCTACCCGTGATATCAGCGCGCTGGCCGGGCCGGAAGTCAGTCGTCAGGGGCAACAATTGCGCTGGCAATATCAGGGTAACAGCGGGCACATCACGTTAGGTTAATCCTCAGGATCCGTTTCAGGAGTCACTATGAAAGCCATAAAAACAGCCAGTAAAACGGCTTACTACAAAATGAGCAGCTTTATATTCCTGTATTTCTTCACCTGGTCTTCAAGCTTCGGGCTATATGCCTTATGGCTGGGGCAAAAAGCCGGACTCGACAGTGTCAGTATCGGTACCGTGTTTGCCGTTAACGGCGTGTTCGCGGTGATCATGAAGCCGGTTTACGGCTATATCATGGACAAAATCGGCATGAGCAAATCTCTGCTGTACTTTGTCGTGCTGGTTTCTGCCCTGATGGCACCGTTCTTTATTTTCGTTTATCAGCCCCTGCTGGACAGCCATCTGATGCTCGGGATTATCGTCGGTGCGCTGTATCTGAGCCTCGGCTGGTACGCCGGTGTCGCAGCATCCGAATCTTACGCCGACCGCTTCAGCCGCCTGTATCACATGGAGTTCGGGCAGGTCCGCATGTGGGGTTCGCTGGGCTGGGCGCTGGCCGCGTCGTTCTCCGGCGTGCTGTTTAATCTCTCCCCGGCCTGGAACTTCGGGCTGAGCAGCGCCACCTCGCTGGTCATGCTGGCGGTGCTGTTGTCGCTGAAAATCGGTGATGAAGAACTCAAAGATAACGACGTGATTTCACAACAAAAGATCGTGTTCAGCGATGTGATTTTACTGCTCAAAAACCGCAAGTTCTGGATGTTCTCGCTCTATGTCGCCGGTGTGGCGTGGATGATGTTTGTCGCCGAACAGCAATTTTCACGTTATTTCGTCACCTTCTTCGACACTAAAGAGCAAGGCAACGCCTGGTACGGTTATCTGAGCACCGTGCAGTCCGGCCTCGAATTCCTGATGATGATGGTGATCCCTTTCCTGGTGAATTATTTCGGCGCCAAGAAAAGCCTGCTGCTGGTCGGTGCACTGGTGGGATTACGCCTGATTGCCTCCGGGCTGACCAACGATCCGCTGCTGATTTCCATTATCAAGCCGTTCTACGGGCTGGAAATCGCGCTGCTGCTGGTGTCAGTGTTTAAGTACATCGCCGAGCATTTCAGCAAACGCGTCAACGCCACCATGTATCTGCTGGGCTATCAGGCCATGATTTATGTTGGCTCGATTGTGGTCGCTCCCCCTGCTGGTTACTTCTACGACCGCATCGGTTTTGAACACACTTATCTGATTATGGGCGGTATCGCACTGTGCTTTACGCTGATTTCCGCCTTCACGTTATCCGCCTGCCACAGCCTGCGCTCAGGCACACCCGTACCGGCTGAACAGGTTGAAGTTGAAACTATTGGAATGGAAAGGGAGAAGGTATGACTATCACCATCGCGAAAGAGACGTTGTTACCCGTGGAACTGAATCAGCTGGATAAGATCGCCTTTGCACACAAAATGCAGCGCGCGCGCCAGACGGTGCTCAGCAAAATTTCCCGCAATCTGGAGAAGTTCGGCAATAAGTTCCCGGCGGAAACCTGCGAAAACGGCCATTACCCGCTGACAGAGAATGTGGAGTGGACCACCAGTTTCTGGACCGGTCAGCTATGGCTGGCATGGGAAATGACCGGCGATGACCGTTACCGGCTGGCGGCAGAAAAACAGGTCACGTCGTTTGGTAACCGTATCGCCAACCGCATTGATACCGCGACGCATGACCTCGGTTTTCTCTACAGCCTCTCATGCGTCAGCGCGTATAAACTGACCGGCAACCGGCAGGCGCGCGGTTTTGCACTCCTCGCAGCTGAAGCGCTGATGGAACGTTTTAATACCCAGGCGAAAATCATTCAGGCGTGGGGCGATTTAAATGACCCGGAACAGGCTGGCCGCATGATTATCGACTGCAATATGAATCTGCCTTTATTGTACTGGGCGAGTGAGCAAACCGGTGAACCGCGCTTCGCCGAGGCTGCCCGCGCCCATGCAGAACAGGCGGCGAAATATATTGTCCGCCCGGACGCCTCGACCTATCACACCTATTACATGGATACCGTGACCGGCGAGCCGCGTTTTGGTAATACGCATCAGGGATATGCTGATGACTCCTGCTGGTCACGGGGTCAGGCCTGGGGCATCTACGGTTTTCTGCTCAGCTATCGTTATACCGGCGATGCAGATCAGGTTGAGCTGTCACGGCGTCTTGCGCATTATTTCCTTAACCGCTTACCGGAAGACGATGTCTGCCACTGGGATCTTGCACTGCTTGGCACCAATGCCGTTCGCGACAGTTCGGCTGCGGCTATTGCGGTCTGCGGCCTGCTGAGTCTGGCCACCGCGCTGCCAGCCACCGATGATAAACGTGCGTGCTATGAAGAAATGGCGCTGCGCATGATGGACTCACTGACTGAGAATTATCTTACCGGTGATCAGGAGGATTGTGACGGTTTGCTTAAGCATTCTGTCTATCACATGGCGAGCGGTAAAGGCGTAGATGAGTGTTGCAGCTGGGGGGACTATTTTTATGTCGAAGCGCTGACACGCGTGACGCAATGCTGGCAGTCCTACTGGTAATCTCTGTGACGCAGTGTTTACGCACTGCGTCCGCTTTTCCTGCCATTTTCATTCGTGAATTGTTTTTAAGCATACGCAGGGTTATCAGCATATTGTTATGTCTTCAAGAGTGTTACTGTAACATCATAATCAATTAGCTTTTCTTCTATGTCCTTACATCCATTAAGAATAGTCTTAATTCGAGTCATTTTTTTGTTCAGTCACAAAATAAATTGTGACATAAACCAAATTTACCAAACCCCTTCCTACCTCTTACGGGGTAAAAAAATCACTTCCAACCGGACAGATTTCATGCAAAAAGTAGAGTCAGCATGCAGTTTGTGCCTTTTGTGCTGACACCAAAGAATCCAATCATTATGCAGAACAGGGATGTCCTATGGGGACTTACTATGCAAACGATAATCTTGGATCCATGCCGGTATACGCGTCTCGGATTGCAACAATTTCTCGCCAGTGAACAAGACATCAGTTACGTCAGCCATTTTGAGCAGCTTCTCAATGGTTGCAGCAAACTGAATCCTTCCCTTGTTTTTATTAACGAGGATTGCATATCGCCTCATTCAGGTAATAAAGAGCGTCTGGGAGAACTGATCACCGAATACCCTGATACGCTGTTTTTTATTTTTATGTCCCGTACGCGTATTCATTTTGAAGAGTATATTTTTGTGCGTAAGAACGTGATTATCACGTCGAAATCCATTAAGGCCGATACCCTTAAGCAGTTAATCAATCATCCGTTATTGCCGCAGTCGCAGGATCCTGCCAGCAGCGGAATGCTCGATACCCGGCCCGTGATGCTCAGCCGTTCTGAATCAGCGATGCTCAAGATGTGGATGTCCGGCAACGGTACCATTGAAATATCCGATAAATTACAAATTAAAACCAAAACGGTGTCTTCCTATAAGGGAAATATTAAAAGGAAAATAAAATCACCGAATAAACATATTATTTATCACGTCGTCCGTTTATGTGATCAGCTTACCAACGGCATCTACGTCAATTAACCTCCGCCCTTCTTTTTCGGCCTCCTGCTACAGGCTACGCAACGGTGTGGCCTGTAGAAATCGTCGTTAATCTCTGAAAATGAGATCTCCGCCACAAATATAAACTGAATCCCTGCGCCGGAATGCCGATGACACCCTATGGCGTTTTTTTCGTCAAGGCCGGACTTGCCCGCTGGCAATGCCTTTATCGCTGTCACTGACCGCCCGGAACAGGCGGTATACAGGATCAATTGAGCGGAACAAAATAAAATGGATACTCCTACACAGTTAACGACCAGAACCTCCTTTATCAGCAATATTCGCCTTGTTACCCTGATTAGCCTGATTCTTACCGGGATCCTTTTCCTTTTTGCTGTGTCCATCGGCACCTCCGGTTTCTTTCTGAAGCAAAGTAATGCCGCGCTGGCAAACGCCACCCAGGAGCTGCAAATCCGTCTGGCGCTTTCCAACAGTTCAAACCATCTGCGTACCGCACGTTTGCTGTTGATTCAGGCCGCTGCAGCCGCGCGTATTGGCGATCAGGATGTGTTTAGCCAAAACCTGAAGGACGCTGCCAGCCGCATTAAACAGTCACAAACCTCGTTTGATATGTATATCAACCGGCCAAATAAAACCGATAAAGATCGGGCGCTCGATGAACCGCTGAAAAAAGCCTACGACGCCTATCTGACTCAGGGCATGGCGCCGATGCTGGAATCGGCCAAACAGGCACATTTCGAAGAAGTGATTTCTCAGGAAGCAGAAACAGTACGTGGCCTGGATCTCGCCAATAACGTCCCGCTGCTGGCGGCGATTGCCTATCGCACCCAAACCGCTAACACCATCAATGATAAAGCGCAGCGCAATGCCGTGCTCGGTTATACCCTGATGGGCGGCGGGTTCCTGCTGGCGCTGGTCCTGACCTTCATCACTTATCTGGTCATGCGCAAAGTGATTATTCATCCGCTGAACCGGATGGTGATGCGCATTCAGAAAATTGCCGAGGGAGATCTGACGCAGCCCACCCGGGCACATGGCCGGAATGAAATCGGCGTACTGAGTAACAACGTAGATCAAATGCAACGCTCGCTGGCGTCAACGGTGCTGACCGTACGTGAAGGCGCGGTGTCTATTTATCAGGGGTCGACAGAAATTGCTTCAGGCAATACCGATTTATCATCGCGAACCGAACAACAGGCGGCGGCACTGGAAGAAACGGCTGCCAGCATGGAACAGCTGACGGCTACGGTGAAACAGAACTCCGAAAACGCCCACCACGCCAGCAAACTGGCCGCCGACGCCTCCAATAAAGCGCAAAAAGGCGGGAATATTGTGGCTGAGGTTGTCAGTACCATGGATAAAATTTCCCGCAGTTCGACCAAAATTGCTGAAATCACCAATGTGATCAACAGCATCGCTTTCCAGACAAACATTCTGGCGCTCAATGCCGCCGTGGAAGCGGCACGCGCCGGTGAACAGGGGCGCGGATTTGCGGTGGTGGCCAGCGAAGTGCGCAGCCTGGCACAACGAAGTGCACAGGCAGCGAAAGAAATCGAAGCGCTGATTGAAGAATCCGTCGATTACGTCGGCGAAGGCAGCATTCTGGTGGGCGATGCGGGTGACACGATGTCAGAAATTGTCACCGCGGTCAGCCATGTGACGGATATTATGGGCGAAATCGCTTCCGCATCGGATGAACAAAGTCGTGGGATCAGTCAGGTCAGCCAGGCGGTGTCGGAAATGGATGGTGTCACGCAGCAAAACGCCTCACTGGTGCAGGAAGCCTCAGCGGCGGCCGCGTCACTGGAAGAACAGGCCGCGCGCCTGACACAGGCTGTCGCGGTGTTCCGTCTGGATGGCAACACACGCAGTGCGCAGCCACAGTCCCCGGCATCATCCCGCGCCCTGCCCGGCCCGGCTTCCCGTTCGTCAAAAGGGGTGAACGATGAGCCGAACTGGGAAACGTTCTGATAGTCGCGTCAGCGTTATTCCTGACGGGCAATAAATAAAAAAATACCGGTGGCAAACCTTCTGCCCCGGTATTTTTTTATTCGTAGCGGATGTAGCGTAAACGTTATTCAGAACCTTCACGTGGTTCGACAAACGTGCCGTCTTTGGTGTCGCCTTCATTGAAGAACCAGATGCCCGCCGGATATTCCTCCAGCGAAACCAGATACATGACGCCTTCGTAAAACTCCTCTACGGCTAATACTTTACCTTCGCGGCGCGGCCCGCCGTCGGTTTTCACTGTCACAAGATCATTAACTTTCATCAGGTTATCCCATGGTTTTCAATTATGATTATTGTAGTACAGACCACCGCACAAAGGCATGGCATGAAAGGAAAGATAATGCGAAACGGTAAAATACCCCTGCGGGACTCCTTTTCATTTTCTTAACGAATTGAAGCAAGAATCCTGACTTTCATTTTCTCTATACTGGCGGTGTGCTTACCCCCGAGGAAGTACATAATGAATGTCATAAGAAATATTTTGCCCGCCGTTATGCGGGCTTTTTTTTATCTTTTTGCCAGAGACCGCCGGATAAAACAGCAGACGCTCGCAGAAATGACAAACGGCGTATCAACGATACGGTTAACTGATAAGCGGTTAACTGACAAACAACAGACGTAAAAAAACCCGCGCATGCGGGTTTTTGTCATCTGTACTTTTATCGCTGAAACAGCGGTAAAGTAAGATTAGATAGCGGTAACGTTAGCCGCAGACGGACCTTTAGCACCGTTCTCGATAGTGAACTGTACGTTCTGGCCTTCAGCCAGGGTCTTGAAACCTTGATCCTGGATAGCGGAGAAGTGTACGAACACATCTTTGCTGCCGTCAGCAGGAGTGATGAAGCCAAAGCCTTTAGACTCGTTAAACCACTTAACCTGACCTTTCATCATTGACATAAGAATTACCTTTTAAAAATAAATTTCGCCACCATGGGCATGTTATAGCCGGATTTCAGTCGTTACTTATGGAGGCACTAAGAAGGAAATTCGTCAGAGCAGGGTTATCATGGATAACGCTTTAAATTGGAACAACTTTACTCAGGATGTCGTGCATAAATAGGTCTGTACCACAGGCCGGTATGTATTTACTCATGACTGCCCTTTAATAGCAACTCTTTTTAATGCAATGCTGCGGTAAAGCGCGAAATTAGTCTAATTTTGTACCGAACAGTTCAATAGATGTACAGTTATCAGGCTATTTTTCAACAGGTTGTGGTTTATCGGCCGCTAAGACCGCTCCGCAATGTGCGCAAAATTTTGCATCTATTTCATGGCCAGAATGCAGACAAGTCTGACAAGAACGGGCAGCACGCCCTTTTTCCAATTCCTGCGACATATAAGCCGTTAAAATCCCGGTCGGCACGGCGATGATCGAATACCCCAGCAGGATCAGCACCGACGCAAGCATTCTTCCCAGTGCAGTATGCGGTGTAATGTCCCCGTATCCGACCGTCGTCAGCGTCACCACGGCCCAGTAAACAGACGCGCCCAGCGACGTAAATCCGCCGTTGCCGCCTTCGGCAGCAAACATCAGCCCGCCGAAAAGACAAAGAATAATGGCGACAAAGCCAAAGAAGATGCAGAGCTTACGTTTCGCACGCATCAGGCTGCGCCATAAAACCCCGGCGTCGCTCATGTAGCGCAACAATTTCAGTACCCGCAGCACACGTAAAATTCTCAGCAGGCGGATGAGGATCTCCAGATTCCCCGCCCCCGCGAAGGAAGGCAGCATCCACAGGATGTACATGGGCAGAATGGTGCAGAGATCGATAATGCCGAAAAAACTCACCGGATAACGGGTTTTGCGCGGCGAACAGACCACCCGTAAGACGTATTCCACCGTAAAAAGCGCGGTAAACCCCATTTCGACCAGGCCGAACAACGGGATGATATTGGGTGTCGCCGGAAACAAGTCATATGCACTGGATTCGATAAACAGCAGCAGAACGCTGAGCAGTGACGCCAGGATCCAGAATATTTCCATCCGGCGGCCGCTGCGGGTGCGGTGTTCAAATAAAAGGGCATAACAGCGGCGTCGGGCTGACGCAAAAAAGCGGTAATCCTGAGACATAACCGGCACCAGCAAAAAGGAATTATGGCAAGAATAGACGCTTTTCATCGCCCGCGCCTGCGGACAAAAAGTCCAAAAAAAACGCCGGTCGCACAAGGTATTGGTGAAATACACTGTGCGACCGGCGTTGACTGACGGCACGGAGAATTAATCCATTAATTCAGACACCGCGTGACGAACATATGCCGTGATTTGCGCGACGTCGTCTGCGTCTGCACTGCCGCCGCCAATCGACCGCACGGTATTCTCCAGATGGCCGATATCCTGTTCAACTTTCTTGGCAATCTGCACTTTAACAATAGTGTCGACTGAAGAGATAAAAGCCCGCATGACGGCTTTCAGCGCGAAAATCTCACCGAAAGAATCGTACGCAGGTTTGTCAGAGGCCGCTGGTTGAGCAACCCGTGGTGGCAAGTTTTTCAGCCTGTCCACATGTTCAATCATCAGATCCATGTCTCTGATGAGTTCGTCAAAACTCTTAGCCACTGGTTTTCCTTCGCCCGGCGAAAGGCAGCAGGATACCACCGCGCTTTCAAGCCGAGAAGTCACAGAAACGTGTAAAGAGTAAATTTCGCCACAATGCGCCCGCCCTGCCGTGTTCTTCAACAGAGAGAGTCGTAAGCCGGACAGGCACATCAGGTCGCTATTTAGCTGCTTATTTAATCAACGCAACGCAATACGGCCTTTCAGGCGTTTTTCAATGACGCCATATCAACAACAAAGCGGTATTTCACGTCGCTTTTCAGCATGCGTTCGTACGCGCCGTTGATGTCCTGCATGTCAATCATTTCCACATCACAGGAAATGTCATGCTCAGCACAGAAATCCAGCATTTCCTGGGTTTCAGCGATACCACCGATCAGAGAACCGGCGACGGTTTTGCGGCCCATAACCAGTTTGCCGCTGTGCAGCGCAGGCTCGACTGGCTCAATCAAGCCGACCAGAATATGGGTACCGTCACGTTTGAGCGTGTCCAGATACGGGTTCAGATCATGTGGATTAGGCACGGTGTCCAGGATGAAATCGAAGTGGCTTTTTACGGCGGCCATTTGTTTTTCATCAGTAGACAGCACCACGTGGTCCGCGCCCAGACGGTAAGCTTCCTGCTCTTTGCCTTTGGAACGGGTGAACAGCGTCACGTCTGCGCCCAGTGCTTTGGCAAATTTCAGGCCCATGTGACCCAGACCGCCCAGGCCCACCACAGCCACTTTGTGACCTTTACCGATTTTCCAGTGTTTCAGCGGAGAATACGTGGTGATACCGGCACACAGCAGCGGTGCAGCAGATTTGATGTCCAGTTTTTCAGAAACACGCAGAACGAATTTTTCTGAAACCACGATTTGTTCGGAATAACCGCCGTAGGTCATCATATTGTCATGACGATCATGACTGTTATAGGTCATGGTAGCGCCTTCTTCACAGTACTGTTCCAGGCTTTCCGCGCAGGATTCACAATGCTGACAAGAATCGACCATACAACCGACACCGACGGTATCGCCCACTTTGAAGCCAGAGACTTTCGCGCCAACCTGTTTCACGCGTCCGATAATTTCATGCCCCGGAACCATCGGATAAATGCTTTGATGCCATTCATTACGCGCCTGGTGGATGTCAGAGTGGCAAACACCGCAGTACAGAATGTCGATCACAACGTCGGTATCACGCGGGTCACGGCGAACAAAATTATGAGGCGCAAGAGGCGCATCCGCTGAAAGTGCAGCGAAACCACGAACGTTAAGCGTCATTTTTATCTCCTGATTGGATTACGGAATACTTCATGCCCGCAGAAAAAGCAGGCACCGCAAAATTATGACGCTTTAAGATGACTCACTGATATAACGATCCTCGCCATTACTTGCCTGAATCTGTTTTTTTCAGGATTTTCAGGCGGGATTGTGCAGAGACTAAACAGTGGCACTTTGCCCGCAAAGCGCCACGTTTTCAGAAAGGATTAAATCAGACCCGCTTCTTTCAGTTCGCTTTTCAGATAAGCGTAATAGATAGGTGCAGCGACCACACCGGGTATGCCAAACGCCGCCTCGAAGATCAGCATCGCCAGTAAAACCTCCCAGGATTTCGCCTTGATGCGGCTGCCAACAATGCGGGCATTCAGGAAGTATTCCACTTTGTGGATGATGATCAGATACGCCAGCACCAGCGCGCCGACCCACAGCGACAGCGACAGGCCGACGATGAAAATCAGCGTATTCGAAATCAGATTACCGATAACCGGCAGCAACCCGCAGACGAAGGTCACGACAACCAGCGTTTTTGCCAGCGGCAGATGAATGCCGAACAGCGGTAAAATGCCAAACAGGAAAATACCTGACAGCACGGTATTGATCAGGGAAATCTGGAACTGCGCAAAGACCACGTTACGGAAGGCTTCGCCCAGCAAATGCATCCGCTGCAACAGCTCCTTTTTCAGCGGGGCGTTCAGCTCGCCCTTGCGCGGCTGCTGAAGCGAGATAATCGCACCGAGGATCATACCGATAATCATGGTCAGGAAAACGTGGGCAGCATTCTTGCCAACGGCCTGAATCATCACGATATGTTCACGCAGCCATTGCAGGAAACTGCGCTGCAACTCTTCAATATTCGCCGGTAAATAATGCAGTAATACCGGCGATAAACGGCTTTGTGCGTCTGTCAGCAGATGCGAGACCATGGCGTTAAACGCCACCGGATTACGCATATCCTCCATCAGAAAATCCGCAATGCCCGCAATCGCCAGCGTCAGACAACTGATCACCAGGGTCGCGATAATGGCCACCACCACCCAGCGGGCACGTTCGCCACTGATGATTTTTTGAAAGTACGGGGTAAGCGCATTGATGAGTTCAAACACTAAAAAACCGGCAATAAAACATGCCAGTAAATGAAGAGGAAGAATCAGTAACAGCCCGCCCATCACAATCAACACACTGAGCCAGCGAATTTGATTCGATCTCATAATCTGCATTGCCTGTATCCTTAAATCTCTGTTCACCGGGCTTTGCCCTGACGTGCTCACATCATAGCACTGAACGCCAGCGCACAATCCTCCGGTAAGTTAAACAGTTAAGAAAATTTTGACTGGCGGGGAGGTTCTTTTATTATCCCCCCTGAAAAAGTCGTAAAGAAAATCTGAGAGTCTGGAGAAAAGTATGTCTGAATTAATCCGCGATAAACTGAGCCTGCCTGCAGGGCACGATAAATTATTACTGCATTCCTGCTGCGCACCCTGCTCGGGCGAAGTGATGGAAGCCATTCAGGCATCGGGGATCGACTATACAATTTTCTTCTACAACCCGAATATTCACCCGCAGAAAGAATATCTTCTGCGCAAAGAAGAAAACATGCGATTTGCCGGACAGCATGGCATTCCTTTTATTGATGCAGATTACGACACCGATAATTGGTTTGCGCGGGCGAAGGGCATGGAAAATGAACCTGAGCGCGGCGTGCGCTGCACCATGTGTTTTGACATGCGTTTTGAACGTACGGCGTTATACGCCTTTGAACATGGTTTCAGCGCCATCACCAGTTGTCTGGGGATTTCCCGCTGGAAAGACATGAAGCAAATTACCGGCAGTGGCGAACGCGCTGCGGCGCCTTATCCGGGCATGGTTTACTGGGATTATAACTGGCGTAAAAAAGGCGGCTCTGCGCGCATGATTGAAATCAGCAAGCGCGAACGCTTTTATCAGCAGGAATATTGCGGCTGTGTTTATTCCCTGCGCGACAGCAACTTACACCGTAAATCGCAGGGGCGGGACTTAATCAAACTCGGTGTGAAATATTACGGCGACGAAGACGGCGAATAACCCCGCCCCAGCCCCTCTCTTTTTGTTATACCCGTCCATCAGGCCGGGTTATTTATTCTGTTATTTCGCCCGCGCCCTGTCAGATACGCCAGTCACTATTTCCATACCAGTTATTTATTTCGTCAGAATGCTAAACATCAGATTCATAGAATAATTTCCTATGACCTCTCCGGCCTTTGCATCTTGCGTTCACCGTTAACGCTTGTTACTTTCCGCCTCACGCTTTTATATACGCATTAATTCTAAGTAATAACACGCAGTTATTACCCGCGTATAGCGCTGTTCAGATCCATTAAAAATATAAAACAAACACAACATTATTGAGGGACAAAATATGTGGGTTTTAATTGGTATTCCGATCGTCGTGCTGGGTTTTGCACTGCGGTTTAATCCTTTATTAGTGGTGACCGTGGCCGGTATTTCTACCGGTCTGGCGGGCGGCATGCATACTATCGATATCATCAGCGCCTTCGGCAAAGCGTTCACCGATAACCGCTATATGGGATTGATCTGGCTGACACTGCCGGTGATCGCGATCCTCGAACGCAGCGGCCTGAAAGAACAGGCCCGTCATCTGATTTCCAAAGTGCATGCCGCCACTACCGGCCGTGTGCTGATGCTGTACTTCTTCCTGCGTCAGATGACCGCCGCACTGGGGCTTAACTCGCTGGGCGGTCATGCACAGATGGTTCGCCCGCTGATAGCGCCGATGGCTGAAGCTGCGGCCACCACCAAATACGGCGATTTGCCTAATGATGTGCGACAGAAAATCCGTGCTCACGCGGCAGCCGCCGATAACGTGGCGGTGTTCTTCGGTGAAGACATTTTCATTGCCGTGCAATCTATCCTGCTGATCAAAGGTTTTCTGGAACAGTACGGCATTAACGTTGAACCGCTGCACCTGTCTGTCTGGGCGATCCCTACCGCCATTGCTGCGCTGATTATCCACTTTATACGGTTATGGCTGCTTGACCGCTCGCTGGCTAAACGCTTCGACGTTCATCACGGGAGTACAGCGAAATGATTAACCTGCAGACTGTTTATATTCTTGCGGGCCTGATGTTCTGCGCCTATGCGTTCTTCAACGTGCGCGATAAAAGCCATTCCCGCCGTTATGTCAACGCGCTGTTCTGGGGCATTTACGGTGTCACTTTCCTGTTTGGCGCTGAATTGCCGCACTTCGTGACCGGCTGTATGGCGATTTTACTGGCGGTCATTGCCGGTAGCGGGAAACTGGGTAAAGGCAAATCAGACAGTGAGCAGCCCGGACAGGTCGAAAAACGCGAAGCGGGCGCCAAACGTTTTGGCAACAAACTGTTTATTCCCGCCCTGCTGATCCCGATTGTGACCCTGATCGGCACCCTGACGCTGAAATACACGCCGCTGGTGGAAGCCAAAAACGTGACGCTGATTTCGCTGGTACTCGGTACGCTGGTGGCCTTTATTGTGGCGCTGGTTATGCTGCGTGATTCGCCGGTCAAAGCCGTGAAAGCGGGCGGACAGACGATGGATACCGTCGGCTGGGCGGCTATTCTGCCGCAGATGCTGGCCGCACTCGGCGCGCTGTTTGCGCTGGCGGGGGTCGGTGGTGTGGTATCGGAACTGGTCAAAAACATCATTCCGCTCGGCTCACCGCTGGCGATTGTGATTGCCTATACCTTCGGCATGGCACTTTTCACCATGATCATGGGCAACGGTTTTGCCGCCTTCCCGGTGATGACCGCGGGGATCGGGCTGCCACTCATCGTCAACCAGTTGGGTGGAAATCCGGCGATTATGGGCGCGATCGGCATGTTGTCCGGTTTCTGCGGCACCTTAATGACGCCGATGGCGGCCAATTTCAATATCGTGCCTGCGGCGTTGCTCGAATTGCAGGACAAGAATGGCGTGATTAAAGCGCAGTGGAAAACCGGTGTATTGCTGTTGCTGGTGAATACCGCGTTTATGTATTTCTTTGTGTTCCGTTTCTGATAAGGAAAGACGATGACGACGCAACAAAGTACCGCCCTGACGCCAGAGATGGCGTCCCGTTTTGCCTCACTGGCGCTGAATCATTTAACCCGTGAATTCCCGAACAAACTCATGCATGCCATGAGCAGCGCGGCAGATGCGCAAACGCCACGCCAGTTACATCCGGTCTTTTACGGCAGCTATGACTGGCATTCCTGCGTGCACGGATACTGGTTATTGCTGCGCCTGCTGGATCGTTTTCCGCAATTACCGGAAGCTGAAAAAATCATTGCGGTGATCGGCCAGCATTTCACGCCAGAAAACGTCGCCGGTGAAATGGCCTATCTGCAACAACCGCAACATGCCGGATTTGAAAGACCGTATGGCTGGGCGTGGTTTCTGGCGCTGAGCCAGCAATTGCATGAGATGGCATTGCCGCAGGCTGCTGAATGGGCAAAAACGCTGGCGCCGATGAGCCGGTTCTTCGAAAAGAGTTTTAGTGAGTTTTTGCCCAAAGCCACCTATCCCCTGCGGGTCGGCAGCCATTTCAACACCGCGTTTGCACTGGCATTAACGCTTGATTATGCGCGCTGCGTTAAGCATCACAAACTGGCAGAACTGATCGAAGAAACGGCGCTGCGCTGGCATCTGGAAGATGTGCATTGTCAGGCGTGGGAACCGGGCGGTGATGAATTCCTGTCACCCTCCCTGATGGAGGCTGAACTGATGCGGCGCGTTCTGCCGGGCGAAGCATTTGTGACCTGGTTTGGCCGTTTCCTGCCGGATCTGGCTCACAGTCAGCCTGCCACGCTTTTCACCCCCGCCACGGTCACTGACCGCAGTGACGGTAAAATTGGCCATCTGGACGGACTGAATCTCAGCCGCGCCTGGTGTCAGCGTTCGCTGGCCTCTGCGCTGCCAGCGGGCGATCCGCGTGCGGCCTTGCTGCGCCAGACGGCAGAAGCCCATCTGCACAGCGCGCTGAACCATCTCGACAGCACCTACATGGGCGAACACTGGCTGGCGACCTTTGCCCTGTTGGCACTCGAAGCCTGACAGTCCTCTTCCTCTGTTCAGCCGCAGGGTTACCGTGAAATCGTTAGCGAATAATCCCGCGCGCTGAATCGAGGAAAAATGCATTGAAGTGGCACAGTAACGGATATTCCGCGCTGAGCTGCTCAATTTCCCCCTTCACCCGTTCCACCGATTCCGGCTGGTGATAAAGCAAATCGTACAGATAGCGGATGACATTTTGCTGCGCTTTTCCGGCCCGGCAAAATTCCGTTGCCTGCTCGTTTATCCCTTTCGGCACCGCGCGATTTCCCCCCGCGATCACAAAAGGCGGCACGTCCTGCACCACACAGGTATTAGCAAGGAGATGGACGCCCGTGCCAATAATACAAAACTGATGCACCGCGCTCAGGGCATCAATCCGGGCATCACTGCCTAATGAAACATGCCCCGCCAGAGCACTGTGTTCGCCGATAAACGTGGCATTTCCTATCTGACAGTCATGGCCGACATGCACGCCCCCTTCAAACACATTCAGGTGCCCGATCCGGGTCATACCACCGCCCTGCACGGTGCCGCGATGCAGTGTCACGTGGCGGCCAATGCGGTTTCCATTGCCGATTTCCAGCCCGGTGGGTTCTCCGGCGTATTTCAAATCCTGGCTGATCTCGCCAATGGATGAGCCCATGCCAATCTGGTTATCCGTGCCAATTTTGGTATTGCCGTTGATAACGACATGAGAAGAAATGTGTGTTCCTTCGCCGATTTGCACGCCGGCGGAAATAAAGCAGAAAGGCCCGATAACCACTCGCGGACCGATAATGACACCTGGCTCTATGATACTGCTGGCCGCAATTGTGGCCGAAGATGAAATCAACACGAACATCCTTCTGACAGCCAGCAGGCAGTCAGTAGTGAATTAAACCGGACAGGCATAATCAGGGAAAGATCAAAATGAGCGGAGGGAAACGCACTCAGAGAGGTTTAAACAAGGGGAGTGTTTCGTTGAACATCCGCATCGCTACACGGCACAGCATAAGGCTTCAGGATCGAAAAGGCGGTCTCTTATATTTTTTTTATTTTCTGAACCTTTTCGGAAACGCTGCATAATGAAAATTTTATGACAGGTAGATTAAGGCTTTCTTAAGCTTGGATGAATATTCTATTGGATATTCATTTCTATACGTTATGTTTCCTTCACATCAACGCTGCTACCACCACCCTGTTGGGAGTTTTCATTGCGCTCTATATTTCCGAAGATTAGCTACTTTACGCTGACTTTACTGCTGACCCTGTATTTTACCTTTATCGTTAATCTGCCGATTTTGCTGCATTTTTATCACATCTTACATGCACTGCCCGCGTACAACCTGGCTTTTGCCCTGAGCATTCCGGTTGCGCTGTTTGCCGCACTGAACTTTGTGTTCACCCCTTTCAGCTTTCGTCCATTGCTTAAGCCGTTCTTTATTATCGTGCTGCCGGTCAGTGCCCTCGCCAGTTTTGCGATGATGACCTTCCAGGTCGTATTTGATCGCGGCATGATCGAAAATATTCTCGAGACGCAATCGGCTGAAGCGTCGTCTTACCTGAATCTGAAAGTGATACTGTGGTTTGTCTTCACCGGCGTTTTGCCCGCTATTTTGCTTTTCCTGACACCGGTCAGCTATGAAAAAACGCCGTTACGCCGTCTCGGTGTCCGTCTGGTGTCGATGGTGATTTCATTGCTGGTGGTTGCCTCCATTGCCGGGATTTTTTACAAAGATTACGCCTCTGTGGGCCGTAACAACCGCACCCTGAATCTGGAAATTGTGCCGACAAACTACCTCTACAGCGCGTTCCAGTACATCAATCACCGTTACTTCACGCCGAAAATGCCGTTCCAGACTATTGGCAACGATGCAAAACTGGTGCAGCAACCGGGGCAGAAACCAAATCTGGTGTTCCTGGTGATTGGGGAAACCGCGCGGGCGCAAAATCAGTCATCTGAGGGTTACGCCAAACCGACTAATCAGTACACACAGGCTATTCCTGACGTGGTGTTCTTTAATAAAATGACGTCATGCGGCACGGCAACGGCGATTTCTGTGCCGTGCATGTTCTCGAATATGAAGCGCACCCGCTACGACGCCAACCGCGCCCGTAACAGTGAAGGCTTGCTGGATATCCTGCATAAAGCCGGTGTTTCGGTGTTCTGGAAAGACAATGATGAAGGCTGTAAAGGCGTATGCGACCGTGTGCCGAATATCACCATCGATACAAAAAAAGACGGTAAATACTGTGATGGCGATACCTGCTACGACATGGCGCTGATGCAGAATATCGATGACGACATCAAACCTGACGGCAAAAATACGCTGATTGGCTTACATCTGATCGGCAGCCACGGCCCGACCTACTACAAACGCTATCCGCAGGAATTCCGTAAGTTTATGCCTGACTGCCCGCGCAGCGATATTGAAAACTGTTCTCAGGAACAACTGGTGAATACCTACGATAATACCCTGCTTTACACGGATTACACGGTGTCGCAGGTGATTGAGAAGGCGAAGCAGTATCAGGATACGTACAACGTGGCCGTGATTTATCTTTCTGACCATGGCGAATCGCTGGGTGAAAATGGCCTGTATTTGCACGGCACGCCTTACAGCGTGGCACCGGCGCAACAGACACACGTGCCGATGCTGTTCTGGTTATCCAGCGGTTATGTGAAAGCGCAGGGAATTGATCTGCAATGCCTGAAATCGTATGCCGTGAACAAAGACGTTTCACAGGATAACCTGTTCCACACCGTGCTGAGCGCGATGGACGTGCAAACCTCGGAACGTGATCCGCAACTGGATATTCTGGCAGCCTGTCGTACATCACAAAGGTAATCACGCCCCTGTTGAAACGGTTTGCTGCCAGAACGTTATGGCAGCAAACCGCACTCCGTCAGAATGCTTTTTGCCAGCGTGCTGACCGTTTTATCAAACCGCTCAGATTCATTATCCATCACCATATACAAAGCCGTTTGCCGCACCGTTCTGGCTGATAATTCCAGTCGGCGGAGCAAACCGCTCTCCAGCGCTTTTTCCACACTTTCCAGCGGCAGCCAGCCGTACCCCACGCCCACCGCAATGGCTTCCATCGCGGCCCCGACGGTGGTGAATGTCCAGCTGGCAACAGGGCCGGATGACACATTTTCTGCACGCGGCGCGTGCCGGTCGGCCACGCTAATCAGCGGAAAACGCGCCAGATCCTGCGCAGTCAGCGGAACGGTGAGGCTCATCAGCGGATGATCGCTTTTGGCCACCGGCACAAAATCCACGTCGAGCAGGAAGCGCCCCTGTATCGCATTTTCCGGTGCCAGTGTGGTGATGTATAAATCCGCTGATCGTTCATTTAATTGCTTAAGGCTTTCGCCGCGCAGAATTTCTGTCAGATGAACACGGGTATCGGGAAACTGCTGCTGAAAATTTTTGAGTGCGCGAAACAGACGGTATTTGGGAAAGACACTGTCGACAACCAGGCTCAGTTCGGTGCGCGTCCCGTCTTTCAGCCCGGCGGCACGGTGCTCAAGTTGCAAAAAGGCGGAAATCAGCGGCGTGGCCTGCATCAGCAACGCCCGCCCCTGTTCCGTCAGCGTCGCTTTACGGCCATGAATCTCCAGCAACGGCAGACCGAGACGTTCCTGTAACCCACTCAGGGCATAACTGACGGAAGACTGACTGCGGTTCAGTACCTCTGCGGCCTGCGCGTAACTTCCTTGTTCAATCACCGTTTGTAATACCACCCACTGCTCAAGTGTGGTGCGTGGAAGTGCCATACTGTTCCTTCCTTCAGATAAAAACACATCTAAATTTTAGATTATTTCCATCTGAAATCAGCGTTTTTTTATCAATTTTTTAGCGCGTAATATTCTCCTCATCGAAACAAAACATTTCACCTGTTACTGCATTAAGGAGAATTACCATGAGCAACTTTGATAAACATGACCTGAGCAATTTCATCGGCAAACACGTTGTTTACACTTACGACAACGGCTGGAATTATGAAATCTATGTGAAAAATGCCGAAACGCTGGATTACCGCATCCATAGCGGGCTGGTCGGTAACCGCTGGGTGAAAGACCAGAAAGCCTATATCGTGCGTGTGGCTTCTGATGTGTACAAAATTTCCTGGACAGAACCGACCGGTACAGATGTCAGCCTGATTGTGAATCTGGGCGACAACGTGTTCCACGGCACCATTTTCTTCCCACGCTGGATCATGAACAACCCGGAAAAAACCGTGTGCTTCCAGAACGAACATATTCCTTTGATGAATGCTTACCGCGATGCCGGACCCGCTTATCCGACTGAAGTCATCGACGAATTCGCCACCATTACCTTCGTCCGTGACTGCGGCGCCGACAATGACACCGTGATCGACTGCGCTGCCAGCGAGTTACCGGCTAACTTCCCGGACAATCTGCGTTAATCGTTAACCCGCAGACATAAAAAAACCGCAGTTCAGTCATGACTGCGGTTTTTTCATGAATACCGTTTCAGGGGGACAGGAACATCAGCGCGCCAGCGTTTTCAGCAGCGTCGCATTGAATCTTTCCGGTTCTTCCATCTGCGGTGCGTGGCCCAGACCTTTAAACTCAATCAGTTTCGCGTGCGGAATAAGCTTCGCAACCTGTTTACCCAGCACGTTGTAATGACCGATTTTTGCTTTTACCGCAGGCGGCGCAATATCGCTGCCGATGGCTGTGGTGTCAGCCGTGCCGATCATCAGCGTGGTCGGTACACGCAGGTTTTTGAATTCGTAAAAGACCGGCTGCGTGAAAATCATGTCGTATATCAGTGCCGAGTTCCAGGCCACCAGTTTATGCCCCGGCCCGTTGTTCAGCCCTGCCAGCATATCGACCCAGCGGTCGTATTCCGGTTTCCACTTATTCACGTAATAGGTTTTGAGTTCGTACTGTTTAATGCTTTCCGCCGAGGTTTTCAGCTCACGGTCATACCACTGATCGACCGTACGATACGGCACGCCCTTAGCTTTCCAGTCTTCCAGACCAATCGGGTTCACCAGCACCAGTTTCGACACTTCCGGCGCATACATCAGGCTGTAGCGCGTCGCCAGCATACCGCCGGTCGAATGCCCGACAATCACCGCTTTGGTAATCTTCAGACTTTTAAGCAAATCATGCGTGTTGGTCGCCAGTTGCTGGAAACTGTACTGGTAATGCGAAGGTTTGGTCGACGAACAGAACCCGACCTGATCGGGCGCGATAACCCGGTAGCCTTTACTGACCAGCGCCGAAATAGTGTCACCCCAGGTCGCGGCACAGAAATTCTTGCCATGCATCAGCACCACGGTCTGACCATTTTTGTGCCCGGTGGGCGGCACATCCAGATACCCCATTTGCAACGGGGCACCCTGGGAATTAAAAGAGAATTGTTTCAGCGGGAACGGATAATCAAATCCCTGCAATTGCGGACCGTAAGAAGGCGCATCGGCAGCCATTGACGCGCCGGAGAAGGAGAACGATAAAACAGCAGCACTAAAGAGCAGTTTAAAACGGGGAAGCATTGGGTTGTCCTGGTGGTGTTCACGGAACAGACGGCGTAAAGCCTTATGCTACAAACTTTACGCCGTCAGGAAAACACTTAACGCAGGCTGATTCAGTCTTTCGATTGCAGAATGTAACGATAAATCAAACCGCCCACCACGCCACCGGCCAGCGGCATCAGCCAGAACATCCACAGTTGCTGAACCGCCCAGGTGCCCTGGAATAACGCCACCGCCGTGCTGCGCGCCGGGTTAACCGAGGTGTTGGTCACCGGAATACTGATGAGATGGATAAGGGTGAGTGCCAGACCAATCGCAACCGGAGCAAACCCCGCAGGCGCACGTTTGTCGGTTGCGCCGTGAATAACAATCAGGAACACGGCGGTCAGCACACCTTCACACACCATCGCTGCGGCCAGGCTGTAGCCGCCCGGTGAGTGCTCACCATAGCCGTTAGAGGCAAAACCACTGCCTGTTGCATCAAAGCCCGCATGGCCGCTGGCAATGACATACAACACAGCCGCTGCGGCGATCCCGCCAAGAACCTGTGAAATGATATAAGGCACGACATCCGTAGCCGGAATACGACCACCCGCGAATAAACCTAATGTCACCGCCGGATTAAAATGACCGCCAGAAATATGGCCGACCGCAAAGGCCATCGTTAATACGGTCAGACCAAATGCCAGTGCGACACCGGCAAACCCGATACCCAGACCAGGAAAGCCCGCAGCGATAACCGCGCTGCCACAGCCTCCGAAGACCAGAACGAAAGTGCCGATAAACTCGGCAGATAATCTCCTGAACATAACAGCCCCTTGCATTATCAACTTAAAATTTAACTTTCAACCACTTTAAATGGCCGCCATAAAAAGAAAAACAGGATAATACACCGACTACTTTTAATTAAAACTAGAAATAGTTAAGCACTGAAATATTCATAATGCGAATCAAAAGTACATTAATCTGCGATGTGTATTTGGCGTCACAGGTTAACCCACATGACCTGCCGACCGGCTCATCGCACGCTGATGTTGTGGCGTTAATACAAATCCAGGCCTTGTATTTCTCAGGCCCGTATTAAGACCGGGGATATTTTCCGGGAAAGCGCTCCAGTGTTGCGGTTGCGACGTTTTTCGTGAACGAAAATAGTCACGCCACTCTGCTTCTGTATCTGCGACAGTCCAGTCACCCCCGTCAACGATGGCAACCGGGAAAGGACCGGGTCTGGCAACAACGCCTAAGTAACCCTGACTTTTTTCAACGTGTTGTCGCTCTTCCTGCCACATATAAGGCACAAAATTATTTTGTGCGCCGTGCCGGACAGCATTCATATGAGTTGCTTCGGCAGGACGGGAAGGATCTACTGCTGCAATATTTTTATTGATTGCATGACGAATGCCAATTTCATCCTCGCTTCCTACTGCCGGAGCCACGCCGCTGTTTTTTAATACAATATCGTGCATGTCATAATCCCCGGTATAAGGAACAATACGTTTTGCTTTAATATTATCCCTGAACCGAGTCAGATCTTCCTGGCGGGATAAGTCCAACGTAAATACCTCATCTCTTGCTTTTTCAAGATTATGAACCCAAATCCCCGAGACCGTACCTGCTGCGCCTCCCCAATGCCCGACCAGACCTATCAGCCCTGCATTTTTTGCATTTTCCAGCATCTGGGCCGAATCCTCTCCGTAAACTGCATTTACAGACTTATCTTTTATCGTTTTCTCGAGGATATTATGCCCCTTAGCCGCCGCACCGTTATTCAGGGCATCTATGGTATAGGTACCGGATTCCCTGAAACTCAATATCGCATTGTTCTCCCGGGCGGCTGATTCTATCGGTGCCATATGCGCCTCGGTGACAAACTCACGCATAACACGTTGCCGTGCCTCTGCGCCGGTGGTTATCAGACCACCGGTATCGCATTGAGTAATGGGATTGTTTTGCACCATTCTGAAAAGGTTGAGTCCGTCGATTTCCCTGGCCGGATCCGATGCCGTCCAGCGGCATAGCCACGGCGCATAATAACGGTGTCCGTAGTAATACAACCCCGTGCTGTCACGCTCTTTACCGGAATAACGCACCGTTTTATAAGCCGCTTCAGTCTCATTGCGGGTCGCCCATACCGCCGTGCCACCGAACGGATAATATTCCTCCCGGCTGATGATCTGGCCGGTTTCATCTAATTCCAGCTGTAAGGAACCGATGTTGTCATCCACGCTGTAGCGAACCCGGTTGTTTCCGAGCCTCGTCGGCAGCCCCTTCACCCAATGCAGCGCTTGTATCTGGCTGCGCCCTGCCTGAGTGATCACCACCTCGAGTTGCTCACGGTATGCTGGCTGACTGCTGACACCGTTAATCAGCGTCTCCTGCCAGATGTTGCGCAACTCCAACCCCGGCAGGTAGCGCACCTCACTGACTGTCCATAACCCGCTGCCCGCATTCGTCAGAGTGCGGGTCTGTTTACGTACCCTTATCCCGTCGCGGTACTGGTATATCTCGCGGTCATTCTGTTCGATATCCGTGCTGCTGCGGCTTAACAGCGTCACCGTCTGCAACTGATTATTCGCGTCCCACATCAGCGGGTCGATAGCGTTGGTGTAACCGCTGGCGGGCTTCCCCCCCTCCGTTTGCAATGTTTTCAGTTGCCCGCCTGGCATAAACCAGTTATCCCAGTTTATTGTCGCTGGCGTCAGGGTATTGCTACTGTCCTGGCGGATGCTGCGGTTTGATGTCAGACCGGTGACCATATTCATCGTGCTGTTCACCGCCCCGGCGTGTTTCAGGGTGTTCAGGTTTCCGCTGTCGTCATACGTGTAGTTGCGCGTGTAAGACACATGCTGGTCATCAACCGCAGGCAGATGACTGTCCTGCGCACCGTGCGAAGCGTTTTCACGCCCGGTTGCACTGACAAGCTGATACAAGGCGTCATAGGCAAATTCCCGGACTCCGTCTGTGCTCTGGTTACTGAACCAGGCTGTACTGACGGTGGAATCATTCACTTGAGTAATGTTTCCTGCCGGGTCGTAAATGTACTTCAGCGACTGTAAGCGAGAGGCATCACTGTCCCGTATGGTGGTGATTTCACTCAGGCGCAAGGTCGCCGCATCATAACTGCAGGTGGTCGTCACCCCGTTACCGGTATGGCTGGTCAACACCTGTCCTGCAGCGCTTATTGTCATCCCTGTCAGCAGCGGTACGGGGGACTGTCCTTTCAGTTGCAAAGTCTGTGTCAGTATTGCACCACTGACATCACAGGTGACACTGACGGCATGTCCGCAGGCGTCGGTCTGTTTGACAGACACTCCCAGCGCATCCGCTTGCAGCGTGGTGGTATAGACCGTTTCTTCCAGCAGAGCCAGCCGTCCGGCATTATCGTCCGGCCAGTCCGGCAAAACGTCAGCCTCCCTGAGTAAAGTCTGAGAAGATGAAAGGGTCGCGCCGCTGAGTGCGATGCTGCTGAGGGTGAGCAGACCGCCTGCATCGTACCGCCTGACACACACACCGCGCAGGTTTCTGCTCTGCGGATCCGGCGTTTGCGGATCACTGTCGCCATACACCATTACGGCGGAGGTGGTGATCGCCGTGGAACCACCGCGTTGCTGTTTAACCGACTGCGTCCGACCCGATTCATCATATGCCCACTGCAGGGTGTTACCTGCTGCATCACGGGACCAAACCGGGCGACCTTCAGCATCAAACATCATGGCATTCTGGCCACTGTCAGCACTGTCGCGTCGCAAAGGCTGGCCATTTAGCGAAATGAAGGTGGTAAGATTCGGCGCAGCAGCAGACTCAGCCTGCCAGGCAATAAACAGACGCGGGTCCCGCGCACAGGCGGTGAGTGAATCATTTGCCACCAGACAGTGGGTAACCAGCAGACTGGCAGCATCGCCCGTGCGCGAGCGGTTCCAGTTGAGGGTTCGTATCGTGATGCCACGGTTATCATTAATATTGATGACCGGTGTTTCGGAAAAAATACTATCAGCCATGAAATTACTCCTTAGAAATTTAAGGCAGAAATCCTCAGTTGGTTCCCCTAAACATTATTTCAAAAACTGCCCCTCTGTTCCGGGAAATTTTCTTTACAAAAAACATTAACAAAATTCAAATAACATGATTTTTATAAAACTTATTTCCCGGTGCTTACACGACCCTATTTTTAATGACTAATAAAACTGAATAACCTTCTAAAAACACCGCTAACAAAAGAAGTAAAACGATTCCACAAACCTTTATTATTCGGAGCTGGAGCTGACCATGGTATGAATGGCGCAAATCCTGCAGTATTTTTGCCCCTGATGCGTGTCCGGTCGGTCGCACAGTAGCAATGCCTGTCAGCGCCACACTATCTAAACGTATTATTTGAGCCAGGCATTAGCAGCCTCCTTTGACGTGTCACTAAACTTGCTCATAGTGTATCCAGCGTATCGTTCTCATCCTCACTCACGGTAAACCACGGAAAATATTGCTGGCGGATCTGGTAACCCGATCCCGCTCTGACCACTTTAATTTCACGTCCCGGTGCGTCATAAAAATGAGTATCCGCATAACCCGCAGTACGCATGGCGGAATCGACAACGTATTGCCAGTCGTTAATAAAATAGGGCTGATATGCCCGCACCGGCAGTCCTTTATTGTTGTATTCCACCCGCCCACTGACCGCCCAGCGCGGATTGGCAGGCACTGTCACCGGCTCCCCTCCCGCACTGATCACCAGTTCCCCCTCGGTATCACGCACCCACGCCTCGCCAGGCGCAACTTTGCCGCTTTGTTGCAATGTCCGGCCAAAACCATCAAAGAAGGCCACGCTGATACGGACCTGCTGTTGATCATCATCGGGATAGCGGTCTGCTGTCAGGGTGGCAAGGTGGACAGGTGTCGTCATCGCGTCAGCAAGAAGCCGGCGCACAGAGGCGTCAAGGCCGCTAATTACCGTCGCCGAGTGTGCCCAGCGTCGCCCGGCAGCACGAATATAGCCCGCAAACGTAATAAATTGCTGTTCCAGAAGAATATTCCAGGCGCTGCCACACTGTTGTTTCGTCACCTTGCCCATCCAGCTGAAGGGATCTTCAACAATGAGGGTCGCCAGATGCTGCGGGCTGGTTCCCGCCTGACTAATGGCCTGTTCGACCGTCAGTGTCACCGGAACAGGGTATTCCGTCACCGAATCAAATCCGGTCATCACACCCTGTTCCGTTCCGTAAAAGGTGGTCGCTATCTGCCTGCCGAGTGAATCCAGCTGAACTTCAGCAGTATTGTCATTAATATCAATGATTTTGGTGGGTTTCAGGAAGCGATAGTCATACGTGGCAGAGGTGGTATTACCGGCCGGATCCCGCGAGCTGATGAGACAACATCCGTAGACGTCGTAAGTGAGTGTGGTCACACCGGTTAACAGCGTTTGCCGCTGTGTCTCAGGCAAATAAAAACGGCTGGCAGGTAAGTAAGTCGTATAAGCACTGGCAATACAATAGACCGCCGCATCACTGGCACCGGCTACTGGCAACAACGCAGGCACATGCACATAACCGGCCTCTGCCAGGAGCGGAATAAGTTCGTCGCGGCTGAGTATGCCGTCATACGCCGCCAGACTGACCTCATCCAGCTCTGCCGTTTCGACATGGTCAACCCTCGCCCCCAAATCCGGCACCGCAGGTTGATAAAATATCTGGCTTTGGCCGGCATAAATACGCGGGCGACTGTTGCCCAGTAACCCGTCAGGTTCGCTTAACATTTCAAACGTAATGCCGTTCGCCGGTAACGTATAGTTCTCATAAGTCAGGACATTGGTACGCTGACAATCACTGATCCCCGGACGCCACGCCTGCGGGTCAGTCAAATCAATATAAGATGCCCGGCCCTCGGTTATTCTCAGCACCTGCTGCTGACTGTCATACGAGCTTGCCCATGCCGTATCCGGCAAGGTGGCCGGATACGGATCGACAGCGGGTTTGGTCAGACGAGGATAATTTATATTCACCTGCCACACCGTGGCCCCGTAGCGGTCTTTTTGCATGACGACCTGTTGGCCGATCACCGGGTCGGTTGCAATCTGCTCCCAGTTATAGCTGACCGACTCAAGCAGGCCCGGCATCGCCACGGCGGCAATTTTACCTCTGGCGGGTTGTACCAGACGCACCTGATAACGTTGGGTGGTCTGGGTATAAGGAATCGGGTTATTCACCCCATACACTTCACTGCAAAGTAGTGATCCTTTCAGCGCGCGATAGAGCCAGGCGCGGCTCTCGCGACTCACATCCGACAGCACAATGTCTTTGCCGTTTATGGCATCAAACTCACTTAACCGGGTAGGGTTTACCACCACCGAAAAACGTCCCACATAAGGTGCTCCGTAAAGGTTATTTTCATCCTCTTCGTGCCCGGTATGAAACCAGCTTTTACTGATCAGCGGTTCAGTATCCTCACTGGTTTGCCCGCCACCGATAGCATCGGTTTGCTCCAGATAACCAAAACCATAGAATTCACGCATAATGCCGTCATATACACCCTTACGGTAACGGCAGCGTTTTGTCAGTACACTGCCGCTGATCTCGTCGGTATTGACCGTTTGCGAAACGATATGGATCGGGAAAGGTAGTGCCGAAACAGCGCCGGGAAACAACTGTTTTTCATCAAGCCACTCTTGCGCCGAACTGCGGTAAATGATCTGGTTGTGGCGGCCCTGATTGTTGTTCACCGACTCCAGCAGATAGGGCTTTATGCTGGTTAAATCACAATGCCAGTGTTGTGGCGTCATATAGGGCACCGACAGGATCAGACTTGCTACGCCCAGCCCCTGCGAATCGGCAACGTTTAACTGACATAAATTGTCGTAACGGATTCCGGCAGGCAACGGAATCTGTACCGGTGCTGCCAGCCCGTTACCCGACAGGTTGGCGAAAATTTCAATGTAATCGCTGTGCATATACAACAAATCGGCGCCCCCTGCCCCGTCGAGATCGGCCAGAATGATGCGGCTGGGATCAAAGCTCTGGCGATCAAAACTCAGCGAACTGAGAACAAAAGGTTCACCAAATTTACCCTGCCCCAGATTTGGCCAGACAGTGATGCCGTCATGACGAATGCGGATCAAGTGTTGCTGGCCCGATCCCAGCATATCGCTGAACGCCACCAGCTCACTGGCATCCCGGGCAAAGACCGGGAGAGTATATTGCTGCTCAATCTCTGCCGGAGGGGTAAAGCCCATCCGGTTATTGGCATAAAGACGCACACTTTTCGGTCCGATTAACGCGATATCCGTTAGCCCCGAGCCGGTCAGGTCAGCCCATTGTGCAGAAGGATGGCTGAATTCCGTCGGAAAAGCGGAAAACGGCGTAAAGGTTGACCATTCACCCGACGGGTTTAGCGTGAAGAAACCATTGATGCCTGGCGCGGTCACCAGCCAGTCGAGGCGCCCGTCCCCATTGACGTCCATCAACGCCATGGAGGAAGGCTGCATGGCAGGCACCTGAGGTAAAAGCTGCCAGTCACCATAGGTGACGCTGTTCTCACCGTCACTGCCTCTTACCGGCGCACGATAGAACCAGCCAGTGGACTGACGAAACAGCACGCCGGGAATGCCTTCGCCGTATAAATCCACCAACTGATACTGTTGCCCGTCATCCAGTCCCGCCAGCGCAGGAAAAGGCTGCCACAGGTCTGGTGATGCCGTGACAGAGAACGGGCTGTAACTCAAATCAAGCGGCGGACGACTCTGCACCGTGCCATCGGTTTCATAAGCCAGTATCAGCGCACCGCTTATCTGACTAAGAATGGCGGAACTCTGATACTCAAGCAGCAACCGATGGGTCAGTGTCTCCGGTGTATGAAGTTCAGACGGAAAACGATGAAACATCAGCACCTGGTGACAGAGCCGGTGACAGCGAACCTCAAAACCAACGTCATAGCTGGAAAAAGGATCGGGTCTCACCAGCCAGTCATTGACGGGGGCATAAGCTACCGGTACGGCCGGATCCAGACTCCGCTGACCATAATCGAACACCAGGCTGAAC
>NZ_JBFUHK010000025.1:0-58799 GCF_056402435.1 Rahnella sp. P4_A8
GCGGATGTTTTGCCGCCAGCTCAAGAAGTCGGGATTTTGATATTTCATCGAGCGCACTGCCTAATATATGAATATGAAAAGCTAAGTCAGGGTTGTTTTTCAGGACAGAAAAGACAGTGACCCCCATACCACGGGCATAGGCATTATTTATTCCGAATGCGATATGGACCACAGAGAGTGATGAATCCCCTAAATTATTCACGAGCTCTTCTTTATGCTCGAGATAGCTCATATATTCATGGTCAGACATAATGTTGTACCTGACTTGTTTTGCTTATAACAAATGAACGTATTTTCTCCAGTTGAGMATCACTGAGTGAAAAAAGTTCTTCAGCACTGTGCCGGAATTGATAAGGTGCTGAGAAAATAAAAGATTCAGGCGCGAGTTTTTTATCTTCAGGCGTCAGGATGAGTGGCGCATAGGTTGGATGCTGCTCAGTTAAGTCACAAGGACCCGCTAAACATACCACTGGGATATTCACCGCATCTGCGATATACACGTTTCCAGAATCTGAGGCGATATACATATCCATCTGAGAAATGGCATGTGGGACTTCATGCAATTTTAGCTTACCGATCAGGTTAATGATGTTTTCGCGAGCACTGAGTTTTTCCAGCAACTGATCAAGGTATTTCTGCTCATTCTCCGGGCCAAAAACATAAAACTGACAAGGAAGGCCAGCCAGGGTATTAAGGATTTTAATCCATACCGCTGTCGGAATTGTTTTAGCTTTATTGCCTGCCGAAATGCTGATACCGATTTTGACCTGCTTGCTTGCCGCCAGCTCCGGCAAGGTTTTTTCAGGTATCCACAAGGGAAGGGTGGCATGTTTAGTATAGCTTTCTGCACTGAGGCTGGGGTCTGCCAGCTTCAGATAACTTTCCAGCGTAAAATCGGTTTTCTGATGCAAACGAACAACGTCGGCCGTCTGATAAAAAATCCCGTGATACCACTTGCGGGTATAAGCGATCAGAAAGGCTTTATGCTTCGCATTACAGAAGGCGGCATAGAAACCGTTAACGCTGTTAGGTTGTAGCAGATAAATATTGTCGTAGCGGTTGAGCAGGCGAAAGGCGAGACCAATTTTACTGACTAAAGATTTTTTGTAATCTTCAATGAGATAAATAGAATCGATCGTCGAATCGTGTGCAGCCAAAGGCAAAACCGTTTTACTGATCAAGACATCTGATTTTTTTAAATGCTTCAGTAAAGGCGTGATATTGACGAAATCACCAATTTTGGCGGTTTGTATGACCAGATTTCGCCCTTTGCCCTGATGAAAAGGCTTCATCAGCATTTTGAACGGCCACAGCAAGATGAAAATAATCACGTAGCTCATGGTCGGTTCATTTCCTCTTTCGCAGCGGTCAGATCACTCAGACGCTCAAAGACGGTTTTGGCTGGTAAGTTTTCCAGTGAATTGTTCTCGGCTTTGAGGATAAACTGATTCTTTCCATACCCGCCAATCAATCCCGGATCGGTCGGTCCGTAAAGCGTGATATTTGGACGATCCAGCGCGGCAGTCAGATGGCTCAGCCCCGTATCAACAGAAATGACCGCTTTCGCACCGGCTAAAACCTCAGCAACTTTTTCCAGACTCAACTTGGGCAACACCTCGACATAAGGGAACCCTTCCGCCAGACGCAATGCGCGCTGATGTTCATGGTCTGCCCCCCACGGAAGTTTGATGCGGATATCTTGCCCGCCGAACATGCTGATCAGCTCACGCCAGTGTTCTTCCGGCCAATGTTTATCGGCGCGGGTGGTGGCATGAAGAAACACCAGATACCGGCCCGCGTCGGCAGGAAGATGGGAGAGGAAACGTGCTGCAATAGCATAATCTCCCTGGCCTGATGGCTTTTCATAGCCCAGGCTTTTCGCAAACAATTCCCGGGTACGCTCTACCGCGTGCTGCTTTTTATCGATTTCATGACGCTGATTGTAGAACCAACTGGCGAATGGTTCACGGGCACTTTTACAATCCTGACCGTGTTTTTCACCTTTGGCGACACGGGTGATCAGTGCCGCGCTTTTAATCAGACCCTGAGCATCAATGATCGCATCATAGGTTTGAGACTGAACTTCGCGTTTGAAGTCGCAGCGTTGCTGACGGGTTTCAGAGCCGAACCAGTTTTTACGCCAGCGGCGGATGGCGACAGGTATCACGCGATCAACGGCAGGATGCCAGCCGGGGATCTGGCTAAATCCTTCTTCCACGACCCAGTCAAAGCGGATCCCGGCAATGGCCTGCATAGCATCCGTCAACGCCGGAAGGGTATGCAGAACGTCGCCCATGGACGACGTTTTGACGATGAGAACCCGCATTAAAGCTCCTTCCTTGCGCTCAGCAACTGGGTGAGTTCCTGATAAACTTGTCCGGGTTGAATATCAATTAAACTTTGGTGATAGCCTTCTTCAGCATCGCCTTTACGGACTTTATGGTAGCCAGTGATCAGACGTATAACTTTTGCCTGATGGCTGAGGGGCGGTGTGAAGTCCGGGCTGCTGGGCCCGTAAAGTGCTATCAGCGGTTTATCCAGCGCGGCGGCAACGTGCATCAGGCCTGAATCATTACTGACGACCGCATGACAGGCGGCAATCATCACCACCGCCTGATCCAATGAGGTTTTCCCCGYCAGATTGAGACAGAAAGGTTGTGCGTTTTCTGTCAGTGCCAGGCGAATTTGTTCACCTGCTGCGTTATCTTTTGCAGAGCCAAAGAGCACCACCTGATAGCCTTCGCTGATCAGTTTTTCAGCCAACACCGCGTAGTGATAATGAGGCCAGCGCTTTGCCGGACCAAACTCTGCGCCAGGGCAGAAACCAATCAGCGGCCGGGTGTTATCCACAGAGAATGAGGTTTTAACTGCGGTGACTTCAGCGTCGCCGACCTCTAATTTCGGCCAGAGAATGGGTTGTGGAAGATCAGCGGCAGTTTTGATTTGCCGGGCATCGTAGCCCAGAGCAGCATAACGCTGAACCATCAGTGGAAAAGCGGGTTTATCCAGCACCCGCAAATCATTGAGCAGACCATAGCGCATTTCGCCACGCCAGCCGGTGCGTTGCGGAATACGGGCAAAGAAAGGAACCAGCGCCGATTTAAACGAGTTAGGCAGAACGAATGCACGCTGATATTTCTCATTGCGCAATGAAATACCCAGACGACGACGTTCTCCCAATTCCAGCGCACCGTGGCCCAGCGGCATGGCCAGCGCCTGATGTACTTCCGGCATGCGATCAAGTAAAGGACGGCACCATGCAGGTGCCATCACGTCAATCTGAGCGTCGGGGTGCGCAGCTTTCAGGGTGCGATAAAGACTTTGTGACATCATCATGTCACCGACCCATGACGGCCCAATTACCAGTATTTTCATACCGTTAATCCATTCCTCAATGTGCAGGGCTTAAACTGTGCGGTTAAGCCAGCTCATGTATTCCGTAACACCTTCGGCAACCGTTTTGAACGGTTTGTCGTAACCGGCGTTACGCAGGGCCGTCATGTCGGCCTGTGTGAAGGACTGGTAACGGCCTTTGAGTTTTTCCGGGAATGGAATGTATTCGATATCGCCAGACTTGTGGTATGCCACGACAGCATCTGCCACGGCCTGGAAGGATTCCGAACGTCCGGTACCGCAGTTAAAAATGCCCGAAACACCGTTTTGCCAGAACCACAGGTTCACGGCTGCCACATCACCCACGTAGATAAAATCGCGTTTGAAGCCTTCGCTGCCCGAGAACAGTTTTGGGTTCTCCCCGGCCTTGATCTGATTATTCAGATGGAACGCTACGCTCGCCATGCTGCCTTTATGGCCTTCACGCGGTCCGTAAACGTTGAAATAACGGAAACCACAAATTTGAGATTCAGCGTGCGGCAGAATTTCGCGAACATACTGGTCAAACAGGAACTTAGAGTAACCATAGACGTTCAGCGGTTGCTCGTATTTACGCTCTTCAACAAAGCTGGTGCTCTGGCTACCATAAGTGGCTGCGGAAGACGCATAAAGGAAGGGAATGCTGCGATCTAAACAATAATGCAGGACATCTTTAGAGTACTGATAGTTGTTATCCATCATGTACTTGCCGTCCCACTCGGTAGTGGAAGAGCATGCGCCTTCGTGGAAAATGGCGTCGATATCACCCAGATCGTCGCCGGCCACGATGCTGGCGATAAAATCTTCTTTGTCGCAATAATCCGCAATATCCAGATCCACCAGATTGACGAACTTGGTGCCATCTTTCAGATTATCCACCACCAGAATATCGCGGTATCCCATATCATTGAGCGATTTAATAATATTGCTGCCGATAAAACCAGCGCCGCCAGTGACGATTATCATGGGATTCACCTTTAATCATTTGAAGAACTGCGCACCATGCACAGCCTGTATATTGGGTAATATCATAACACTTCATTATGAAGCTCACATTGGGAAGGTGTCCGATAACAGGGATTCTTATGTTTCAGAGCGTAAGGCGTGAACTATGCTGCAAAACAAAGATATTGTGAGCACTTCCATCGTTATTTTATATGCAGATTAGTAAGGTATTCCGTGAATGAGTCATTTCAGGAGAATACTGTATGTCTGTTTCGTTTTATCGCCAGCTGGAAGATCAGCTGGAGCAGGCCCGGGTTGAAGGGCTGTTTAAAGAAGAACGCATTCTCACCACGCCCCAGCAGGCTGAAGTCTCCGTCGCTGGCGGCCGTCCGGTGATCAATTTTTGCGCCAACAACTACCTTGGCCTGGCGAATCATCCCGAACTGATCCGTGCTGCAAAAGCCGGTCTCGACAGCCACGGTTTCGGCATGGCTTCGGTCCGCTTTATCTGCGGCACACAAGATACGCACAAAGAACTTGAACACCGTCTGGCTGACTTTCTCGGTATGGACGATGCGATCCTCTATTCCTCCTGCTTTGATGCCAACGGTGGGTTATTTGAAACACTGCTGGGTGAAGAAGACGCCATCATTTCGGATGCGCTGAATCATGCCTCAATAATCGATGGTGTTCGCTTATGCAAAGCGAAACGCTATCGGTATGCCAACAACGATATGTCTGAACTGGAAACCCGTTTGCAGCAGGCAAAAGATGAGGGTGCCCGTCATATTCTGGTGGCAACTGACGGCGTATTTTCAATGGATGGCGTGATAGCCAACCTGAAGGGCGTGTGCGACCTGGCCGAACGGTTCGACGCGCTGGTGATGGTCGATGATTCCCATGCGGTAGGTTTTGTCGGTGCCGAAGGGCGGGGAACGCACGAATATTGCGATGTGATGGGGCGCGTGGACATCATCACTGGCACGCTTGGCAAAGCGCTGGGCGGGGCTTCCGGCGGTTATACCGCTGCGCGTCAGGAAGTGATCGACTGGTTGCGTCAGCGTTCGCGGCCCTATCTCTTCTCTAATTCCCTGGCACCGTCGATTGTTTCTGCCTCCCTGAAAGTGCTTTCCATGCTCGAAGAAGGCAGCGAACTGCGTGAGCGTTTGCTCAGCAATTCAAAATTGTTCCGCGAGAAAATGACCGCCGCGGGTTTCACGCTGGCGGGGGCTGATCACGCCATTATCCCGGTGATGCTTGGCGAGGCTCGTCTGGCTCAGGAGTTTGCGTCGCTTTTGCAGCAGGAAGGGATTTACGTCACCGGTTTCTTTTACCCGGTGGTGCCTCAGGGGCAGGCGCGCATCCGTACTCAAATGTCAGCAGCGCACAGCACGGAACAAATCGAAAAGGCCGTTGAAGCCTTCACCCGTATTGGCAAAAAACTTGGCGTGATCGCCTGAGGAATGTCGATGAAAGCTTTAGCAAAACTCAAACGTGAAGAAGGCATCTGGATGACGGATGTGGCCGTGCCGGAATTAGGGCACAACGATTTGCTGATCAAAATCCGTAAAACCGCCATTTGCGGAACCGATGTGCACATCTACAACTGGGACGAATGGTCACAAAAAACCATTCCCGTACCAATGGTGGTCGGACACGAATATGTCGGCGAAGTGGTGGGCATCGGGCAGGAAGTTAAAGGTTTCAGTATCGGTGACCGGGTGTCGGGCGAGGGGCATATTACCTGCGGACACTGCCGTAATTGCCGGGGAGGACGTACGCATTTGTGCCGCAACGCACAGGGCGTGGGGGTAAACCGTCCGGGCGCTTTTGCGGAGTATCTGGTATTGCCTGCTTTTAATGCGTTTAAAATCCCGGACAATATTTCTGATGATCTGGCTGCCATTTTTGATCCCTTTGGTAATGCTGTGCATACCGCATTGTCGTTTGATCTGGTCGGCGAGGATGTTCTGATCAGCGGTGCCGGGCCGATTGGCATCATGGCGGCAGCCATTTGCAAACATGTCGGTGCCCGCCATGTGGTGATCACGGATATGAACGAATACCGTCTGGAACTCGCGCGCAAAATGGGTGTGACGCGGGCGGTGAATGTCAGCCAGCAAAGCTTGCAGAATGTGATGGATGAGCTGGGCATGACGGAAGGGTTTGACGTCGGGCTGGAAATGTCAGGTGCACCTGCGGCATTTCGCAGCATGCTTAACGCCATGAATCATGGCGGCCGGATTGCGATGCTGGGCATTCCATCGACCGAGATGGCAATCGACTGGAATCAGGTGATTTTCAAAGGACTGTTTATTAAAGGGATTTACGGAAGGGAAATGTTCGAAACCTGGTACAAAATGGCCGCCCTGATCCAGTCAGGATTAGATCTTACACCTCTGATTACGCACCATTTTCCGATTGATGAATTCCAGAAAGGGTTTGATGCGATGCGCTCCGGGCATTCCGGCAAAGTGATACTTAACTGGTAATCTGGCGCTCTGAAAATGCAAAAGTCCGCTGAAAATAGCGGGCTTTTGCTGATAGCGGGCGCAGTCTTTACGCCGCAGGACCGGCCATTTGTTTCTCGTCATCCGTCAGATAACGCACTTTACGGGTGTAATCCTGACCTTTGAATAACAGTTCATTATCCGGTGAAGCCAGATACTTTTGCCATTCTGTCAGCGGGAAGCCGCCATGAGCGCCGATCACTTCTTTAGGGATAACCGACGGTGTGCCGCCAATTTTTTTCGATACCGGCCAGTTCATCCAGTCGCCCAGATTGACGCTTTTGATGTCCAGCGTATCCAGCATGGCCGCCAGAGGCAGTTGATCTGTCGGGGGCTGGTTGTCTGGCAGAATGTTCCATGTATCGATGAAAAACATAATCCACAGCGGGCACAAACGCTCCCAGGTTTTACGCGTGGCGGCTAAGAAAGCGCCGTTCACGTGATCGACAATATAAGGACGCACGCTGTTTTTGTAATACGCCGGGATGATCTCAGGATCACAACCGTCCAGTTTGGCAATCATCTTGCCCTGACGGAAACTTGAATAAATATGATTTTCATGTAACTGAATTTCCGGCATTTTAAGCAAATTAAGATCGGAATCGATCATCAAAATACCGTCAGTTCTGGCCTGCAAAGGCGCCATCAGTTTGATCAGGCGGCTGAGATAAATTTGTTTATAACGATAATCACCGGATTTGGTTTCAGGGTGAAGCGTGACGATCCGGACTTTCTCCGGTAACGGGCGAAACTGGCTGGCAGCCTGATCGGTAACAATCACGATTTCCTGTAATGCGGTCGCAAATTTATCGGCAAACTCTGCACACAGACAAGCTTCTTCAATATAGTCAGCCCCCGCGGAAGGGATCACCACAGACGTCACGCTGTTCTTTGGTTTTCCTGCCATGACGGTCCCGTCATACGGCAAATTATGGCGTGAAAGAATGTGACGATATTTTGGATTTAGAAATTTGAACATATTCAGCCTTGTTTCTTTTTCACACTGCTTAAAACGGTTTCAACGCCTGAGACATATTTTTCAATTGCAAATTTTTCGCGAACAGTCAGATTTGCCTGCTCTGCAATTTCATTTCTCAGATGGGCATTGAGATACAGTGTTTTCATATGATTAAAGAGCATATCAATATCGCCATACTCAAATAACATGCCGGTTTCTGCATTTTTAATCAGTTCGGCTGTACCGGTGACATTCGAACCAATCACCGGCGTTTTCAGCAGCATGGATTCCAACACGACTCGCGGAAGCCCTTCACTTTTTGAGCCTAATATAAAGGCATCAAACGCGGACAGATATTCCAGCGCATTGCTCTGGAAGCCTGTAAATACCACTTTATCCATCATATTCAGAGCCGAAGTTTGCTGAATGAGACGGCGTAAATTCGGGCCTTCACCCACAAACACCATTTTCCATTTGGCTTCCGGAAATGCGCGATTAAATTTGTCTAGTGCCAGTAATGTGAAGTGATGAGCTTTGCGGTTAATCAGAGAACCTATACTGCCAAAGATGAATGTGTCGTTGTCGGCTGCTAATTCTTCCCGGATTTTTGTGCCTTCGGGCAATGGCTGATGAATATCAATGCCATTAAAAACGGTAAAACATAACTCTTTGCGTACACCACGTTTGAGCAGCTGTTCCTGAACGCCTTGAGAAACAGAGATAATGCTGTGGCAGAACCGGTTAACGATGCGCACAACCTCCCGGTTGAGCACCGGTTCAATGCGACAATGCTGTACGATTTCTGTGGGTAAACCGGCAGTAGAATAATAGCCTTCGACGTTAGAGCTGGGCTGATTATTCATATAGAGAATGTCAAACTGACCGAGTTCAAGCAGGGAGTGAATTTTGCGGATATTGGGATTAATACGCCAGATTTTGTCGATAGAGTAAATGGCTTTCTGACGCAAATTACTGCTAAAGAAAAACAGCGTTCTTAATACTTCTTTAGCTATTTTCGCCCAGGCAGGTTGCTTAACCTGCGGAATAAAAAATACCGGTACATTCAGTGAGTTTAAAATCTGACTGATAGTTTCGCCGTTGTCCCGGGCGTAATCGTTGTAAAAGCAGCAGCTGATTTCATATTTTTCACGATCGATTCTTTTCAGCAGTTCTAACATGCTGTTAGTCCCGCCTCCCCATTCCTTGCCACTATCCAGTAGCAGAATTTTAGATCGATCTTGTCCCATCGGTTAGCGCCCTTGCTCAGTCCGGTCAAAAAAATATACAGCGCCCATTATATGAGGCAAAACCCAGAAGCTCTACTTTTTAGTTTGGCTATGAAATCAATTGATATCAATAAGTTAGTTGGTGATGCCAAATATATGCGTACCACCAATATAATCAGGAAACCGCCAATGAGTGCGATTTCTACTTTTTAGTAAAAGTTGTTATCACAGAATACTGCCGTTCAACAAATGCCGCAGCGGGTGAAGATTTCAGGCTTTCCCCGAGAATTTTAAACATGCTGTCGGCATAAATCTGCGGGAGAGGTTGCCTGAGGTGGCAGACGCTGATGCCTTTACGTGATGATTTTACGGGCGCAATCGTGACCTTACCGGCGGGTATGCTGCGCTGGGGTTCGTTCAGCAGATCACTTGGCCTGACCAGAACGATATCGGAAGGTAGATTCGGCAACATTTGCTGCAGCACTTTCACCGTCGTCGGATGCGGGTGTCCTATCGCGATGGCATATCCATTCTTGCGTGCGAGCTGAATTGCGCGTTCAAACTGACGGCGGATTTCCGCTTCATTCTGCACATCATCTAAAAAGACATTGCGCTTAATGACTTTCACCCGGGTGCCCTGAGCCGCTTTGACTGACTGGGTGTTACCAATGGTCATGCTGTCGAGGAAAAACAGGTTGTGGGCATTCATTGCCTGCATGACATTTTCCATCCCGGTCAGGCTGGAGGTCATAGCACTACCCATATGGTTATTGATGCCAATCGCGTAAGGGATATTGATGATCGCCTGATCGACAATACGTTTCACTTCTGCGGCGCTCATGGAGGGTGTCAGCGTGTCTTTTTCCAGCGGTTGCTTACTAAGTGGCGCCATCGGCAGATGGATCAGAATTTCACGCCCCTGCTGGTGAGCCTTGTTCATCATCATCTGCGAATCGGGTGCGTTGGGAAAAATCGCGACCGATACCGCTTTTGGCATCTGAAGTACCTGGTTTTCCTCATGCTGGCGATAACCAAAGTCATCGATCAGGATGGATAATTTCGCTGCCTGAACCTGACAAGCAAAAAACGCAGTACCACAAAGGGCAGCTAAAACGGACTTGTTATATCGCAATGCTATCTTCCCAACCACGGCTGTGGATTAACGGCCTGGCCCTGACGACGAATTTCAAAATACAGCGATGGCTGGCCTTGTCCGCCGCTGTTCCCAACTTTAGCAATGGCCTGGCCCGTTCTGACCTGGTCGCCTACGCTGACCAGTGCATCCTGGTTGTAACCGTACAGGCTCATATCGCCTTTGCCGTGATCGATAACCACAACCAAACCGTATCCCTGTAACCAGTCCGCCAGAATGACGCGTCCGTCAGCAATCGCCCGGACATCACTGCCTTCTCTTGCTGAGATAACAATCCCTTTCCAGCGTAGTTCACCCTGCAGCTGTTCGCCGAAGCGATGTATCAACGAACCATTAACAGGCCACATATTTTGACCTGATGGTCTGCCCAGACCGCCGGTACGGGCCATCAGAGATTGCTCGCTTTGGGTCGGTTTGTAGGTGGAACCGGATTTCTTCGCCTGCTGTTCTTTCGCTCTGACTGCCGCAGCTTCACGCGCTTCTTTTTCTGCGCGTGCTTTGGCAGCACGTTCGGCAGCGGCAATTTTGTTTTGCAGGCTGGATTCGTTAGCGCGCAGTTCGGTCAGGCTCTGTTCATCTTTTTGCAATGAAGACTCCAGTGCCGTGAGCGTTTGCTTACGGGCGGCACGAGCCTGTTCGAGTTTCTGCTGCTGGGTTTGTTGTTCACTCAGCAGGCTTTTTTGCTGGGTTTGTTTCGATTGCAAAGAAACACGCTGTTCAGCCAGCGTGGCTCGGGTCTGTTTCAGATCCTCAATGGTTTTCTGTCGCGCTTCATTCAGATAACCAAAATAAGCCAGGATCCTCTCGCTGCGTGCGCTCTCTTCGCTGCTCAGCAGTAATTGCAGGCCTTTATGCTGCCCGATCCGGAATGCGGCATCGAGCTGCTTTGCCAGAATAGCTTCCTGCGTCTTTTGCTGTTTTTGCAATTTATCAATGGACGCATTCAGCCCGGAAATGTCTTTTCCCAACGTGGCGAGGGTTGACTGAGTGCTGCGTAACTGACTGCTGGCTGAGGCGATGGTTTTTTCCTGCGCCTGCAATTGCTGCAATAACGTGCCGCGTTGCTGTTTCTGCTGTTTTACGCTTTTCTCTTTTTCCGCGATGTTTTGCTGAATGGTTTTGAGCTGATCTTTATTGTCGTCAGCATGCACACTCACAGAAAGAGACAGCAGGGAAACGCAAAGTAGTAAGGCTGGAGATGGGAAGGCAGATACGGCCTTGTCCTGAGCGGAAAGGCGGGTTCTCATCAGGCTGAAATGATTGAATTTGCTCAAACTTTTTTCCGCTTGTCGACCGTGGATGATAGACAATATGGCTGTCCCTTTTCGTATCGTAACACTAATCAACCCGCTGATGCACAAACAAAAAAGGCGTACCAACGGGTGTCAGTACGCCTTTTTTGACGGTTTTTAACAGAAATTAACGCGCGATAAACAGCGGCTTGCCGCTCATTTCCGGCGGAATTTCCATGCCCATCAGTGAAAGCATGGTTGGCGCGATATCAGATAATTTACCGCCTTCAACCGCTTGTGCATTCCCGCCGATATAAATCAGCGGAACCGGCAGGCTGGTGTGTGCAGTGTGTGCCTGACCGGTCGCCGGGTCACGCATTTGTTCTGCATTACCGTGGTCGGCGGTAATCAGCAACTGACCACCCACGGCTTTCACTGCGTCCACAACCTGAGCAACACATTTATCGAGTGCTTCAACGGCACTCACTGCTGCGTCGTAAACGCCGGTATGACCGACCATGTCGCCATTCGGATAGTTACAAATGATGGTGTCGTACTTACCACTGCTGATTGCGCCGAGCAGCTTTTCCGTCAGTTCAGCAGAGCTCATTTCCGGTTGCAGGTCATAAGTCGCCACGTTTGGTGATTTCACCAGAATACGGTCTTCGCCTTCAAACGAATCTTCCATGCCCCCGTTAAAGAAGAAGGTGACATGGGCATATTTCTCAGTTTCGGAAATACGCAACTGCGTTTTGCCGTGCGCCATCAGCCATTCACCCAGCGTGTTTTTCAGTGATGCCGGTGGATAGGCGCAGGCTGCGTTGATGTCTGCAGCATATTCGGTCAGCATGATGAAATCGCCGAAGTTGATGACTTTTTCGCGGGCAAAACCATCGAAATCCGGACTGATAAAGGCGCGGGTGATTTCGCGGGCCCGGTCTGCGCGGAAGTTCATGAAGACCAGTGCATCGCCGTCATTGATGGCCGCGGATTCTTCACCAGCTGCCTGCAATACGGTTGGCTTCACGAATTCATCATTTTCATCACGGGCATAAGCGGCCTGCAGACCAGCCAGCGCATTATCGGCAGTAAATGCGCCTTTTGCCTGTGACATCAAATCATAGGCCAGTTGCACGCGATCCCAGCGGTTATCGCGATCCATGGCGTAATAACGGCCCACGATTGACGCAATACGACCCGTACCGATTTGTGCGAATTTCTCTGAGAAGCGTTTCAGCGCCGCTTCAGCGCTGCGTGGTGGTGTATCGCGACCATCCAGGAAGGCATGCAGATAAATGGCTTTCGCGCCACGGCGTTGCGCCAGTTCGACCATCGCCATGATGTGGTCTTCGTGGCTGTGAACGCCGCCCGCAGACAACAGTCCCATAATGTGAACCGCTTTGCCTGCGGCGATTGCGCGATCAACAGCGCCAGTCAGTACGCTATTATTAAAGAAGTCGCCTTCTTTAATTTCTTTGTCCAGACGGGTGAGATCCTGATACACGATGCGGCCGGCACCTAAATTGACATGGCCTACTTCGGAGTTTCCCATCTGACCATCAGGCAGACCGACGTCCAGCCCGGATGCGGCGATAAGGGTATGCGGGTGAGTGGCCCACAGATTATCCATGACGGGGGTTTTGGCATTCAGAATTGCGTTATCTTGTTGTTCTTCACGATGCCCGTAGCCATCCAGAATCACCAGAACCATCGGTTTTTTGTTGCTCGACATGTCAATTGACCTCAGTTTAAAAGATGAAATGCTCAATAGGCTCGCCAGTTGCAACGGCATGAACAGGCGCGGCTAAATGCACTCAGGCGGGCTGATTTTACCCCAGCGCCGTGTGTGAATAGCCCGAGGAGATCAAAGATGAGGCGGGGTGAGGGTTAACTTTCGGCATAAAGCCGTGTTAATTTTCCAGGATGTGCCGCAGATTGTGGCATTCACCCGCGCTTACTGGCTGTATTTGCTCCGACGCGCAGGTATACTCTGAAGCCTTGAATTTTCCCCCAACTGACGGGAGTTGCTACACCCCATGCAAGATATTATGCCATTCATCAGTGCGCATCCGGTTCTCAGCCTGGCGTGGGTTGCGTTACTGATTGCAGTAATTGTGACCACCTTTAAAACACGTTTTTCTAAAGTTAAAGAGATCACCCGTGGCGAAGCAACCCGCCTGATTAACAAAGAAGATGCCATCGTTGTCGATGTTCGCGCGCGTGAAGAATTCCGCAAAGGCCACATCGCTGAATCACAGAATGTTTTGTCTGCTGACATCAAGAACAACAACCTGGGTGAGCTGACCAAACATAAAGCACAGCCTGTTATCGTGGTTTGTGCCACAGGACAAACTTCCCGCACTGCGGCTGAAGGCCTTATTGCTGCTGGTTTTGAGCGCGTGTTTACACTCAAAGAAGGTATCAGCGGCTGGAGCAGTGAAAACCTGCCTTTAGTGCGCGGTAAATAAGACATTAAGCCAACTGCTACGGCACTCAATTTTACGACTCTGAGGTGGAACCCATGGCAAAAATTGAAATCTACACCAAGGCAACCTGCCCTTATTGCCATCGTGCGAAAGCTCTGCTTAATAGCAAAGGAGCTTCATTCGATGAAATCGCTATCGACGGCGATGCAGATAAACGTGAAAAAATGATCGCCCGCAGCGGTCGTTCAACCGTTCCTCAGATTTTTATCGATGGGCAGCATGTCGGCGGTTGTGATGATTTACATGCACTTGATGCACGCGGTGGCCTTGACCCAATGCTGGGTTAATAAAGGCGGCGGCTGTTTTTCATTAAGTGTTTAAAAGGACTATTAACCCGAGGGTACTACTCACATGTCAGAACAAAATAACACCGAGATGGCTTTCCAGATCCAACGTATCTACACCAAAGACATCTCTTTTGAAGCGCCAAATGCGCCTCAGGTTTTCCAGCAAGACTGGCAGCCAGAAGTTAAACTGGATCTTGATACCGCTTCCAGCCAGCTGGCTGAAGGCGTATATGAAGTCGTCTTGCGTGTGACGGTAACTTCTTCACTGGGCGACGAAACTGCGTTCCTGTGCGAAGTTCAGCAGGGTGGTATCTTCACTATCTCCGGTATTGATGGCAACCAGATGGCGCATTGCCTGGGTGCATATTGCCCGAACATTCTGTTCCCGTATGCCCGTGAGTGCATCACCAGCCTGGTTTCCCGCGGTACCTTCCCGCAACTGAACCTTGCACCTGTTAACTTTGACGCTCTGTTCATGAACTATCTGCAACAGCAAGCTGAAGGCGAAGGTGCTGAACCGCATCAGGATGCCTGATGAAAACCGTCAATGCGTCAATGACAGTGATCGGTGCCGGCTCGTACGGCACCGCTTTAGCGATTACTCTTGCCAGAAATGGCCATCCCGTTGTGCTGTGGGGACATAATCCCGACCACATCAACGCATTACAACGTGCCCGTTGTAATCAGGAATTCCTTCCTGATGTTCCGTTCCCCGATAATCTGTTGCTCGAAACCAATCTGTCTGTCGCGTTAGCGGCCAGCCGTAATGTGCTGGTTGTGGTACCCAGCCATGTATTTGGTGACGTTTTGCGTCAGCTGAAACCCCATTTGCGCCCTGATGCGCGCGTGGTATGGGCGACGAAAGGGCTGGAAGCAGAAACCGGCCGTCTGTTGCAGGATGTCGCGCGCGAAGAACTCGGTGATGCCATTCCGTTAGCGGTGGTTTCCGGGCCGACATTCGCCAAAGAACTGGCGGCAGGTATGCCAACGGCAATCTCACTGGCCGCCACTGATGCCAGTTTTGCCGAAGATCTGCAGCAATTGCTGCACTGTGGCAAAAGCTTCCGTGTTTACAGCAATCCCGATTTTATCGGGGTTCAGTTGGGCGGTGCGATTAAAAACGTTATCGCGATTGGTGCCGGAATGTCCGATGGTATCGGCTTTGGGGCTAATGCAAGAACCGCGCTGATTACCCGTGGTCTGGCTGAAATGACCCGCCTGGGTTCCGCTTTAGGCGCTGATCCGGCCACATTTATGGGCATGGCAGGCTTGGGTGATTTGGTGTTAACCTGCACAGATAACCAGTCCCGTAACCGTCGCTTTGGCATTATGCTGGGGCAAGGCAAGGATGTTCAGACTGCTCAGGACACCATCGGTCAGGTTGTTGAAGGCTATCGCAATACGAAAGAAGTACGGGCTCTGGCGCAGCGTAATAACGTTGAAATGCCAATCACTGAACAGATTTACCAGGTCTTGTACTGCGGTAAAGATGCGCGTGAAGCGGCGATCAGTTTGCTTGCCCGTGCGAGCAAGGATGAAAAACACAGCCACTGAAAGGCATCTGCAGAATAGCCACCTTGTTGGTATTCCCGACAGGGCGGCTTTTTATTACCCGAACTTGCAAAGTCGTAAGGAAAAGTGATGTCGCTAGAAGAATTAGAACTGGTCTGGAATAACATTAAATCAGAGGCGAGAGCGCTGGCTGAGTGTGAACCGATGCTGGCCAGTTTTTTCCATGCGACGTTGCTAAAACATGAAACGCTGGGCGGCGCGTTGAGCTACATTCTGGCCAACAAGTTGGGCAATCCGATTATGCCTGCGATGGCGATCCGTGAAGTTGTCGAAGAAGCCTATCGCAACGACGAACAAATGATCCTCTCTGCTGCCCGTGACATTCTGGCTGTGCATCAGCGTGATGCGGCAGTCGACAAATATTCCACCCCGTTACTCTATCTGAAAGGATTCCACGCGCTGCAGGCATACCGTATCGGTAACTGGCTGTGGAAGCAGGATCGTAAAGCGCTGGCGATTTATTTCCAAAATCAGATTTCAGTGTCATTCGGCGTAGATATTCACCCGGCGGCGCGTATTGGCTGCGGCATCATGTTTGACCACGCCACCGGGATTGTCATCGGTGAAACGGCCGTGGTTGAGAATGACGTATCGATTCTGCAATCTGTGACGCTTGGTGGTACAGGAAAAACCTGCGGTGACCGCCACCCTAAAATCCGTGAAGGCGTCATGATTGGTGCCGGTGCGAAAATCCTCGGCAATATTGAAGTGGGTGCTGGTGCGAAAATCGGTGCGGGCTCAGTCGTGTTGCAATCAGTTCCTCCGCACACCACGGCTGCAGGCGTTCCGGCGCGAATTGTCGGGCGTCCGGAAAGCGAGCGTCCTTCCATGGATATGGATCAGCATTTCAACGGTATTGCGCAGGGTTTTGAATTCGGCGACGGTATCTGACGGGCTTTCAGATGGCATGAATTTGCATGCCATCTTCTTCACTTCCATTCCGCTATTCTTTCAGCAATGCGCCCGGATATCCCAGTTGACGCCAGGCTTCATAAACCACCACAGAAACAGCATTCGACAAGTTCATGCTGCGACTTTCTGCGCGCATAGGAATGCGAATTTTCTGCTGTGCGGGCAGATTATCCAGAATAGACGCCGGTAAGCCGCGAGTTTCAGGGCCAAACAGCAGGAAATCATTATCCTGATAGCTCACGGCGCTATGCGCTGGCGTGCCTTTGGTTGTCAGGGCAAAAAGACGTTGTGGATTTTCGCTGCTGAGGAAAGCGTCATAATTAGCGTGATGCTTTATATGGGCGAATTCATGGTAATCGAGCCCGGCACGGCGCAGACGTTTATCGTCCCAGCCAAAGCCCAAAGGTTCGATGAGGTGAAGCTGACATCCGGTGTTGGCACACAGGCGGATAATGTTGCCGGTGTTGGGCGGGATTTCTGGTTCAAATAAAACAATGTTAAGCATGCGTCCCCCTGATAGAGGGACGCAGAATAGCAGAATCTTAACGCTGGTGCAGCGGCAGCCAGATAATCAAACGAAGGCCGCCCAGCGGGCTGTCTTCGGCTTTTACCTTGCCTCTGTGCTGCTGAACCGCGGTATCCACGATCGCCAGCCCAAGGCCGGTGCCGCCGGATTCCCGATCACGCGCTTCATCAGTGCGGTAGAACGGACGGAAAATCTGTTCACGATCTTCTTCACTCACACCAGGGCCATCGTCATCAACGGTGATAGTGATCCCTTCACTGTCGTGGGCGAAGTTCAGGACAATGTGATGATGCGAATAACGCAGGGCGTTACGGATGATGTTTTCCAGCGCACTGTCGAGAGCCGCAGCATTACCGATCAGTTTCCACGGGCCAGGTGGCGACGTGACCTCAAGGTTTTTACCCATCTGTTCGGCTTCAAACTGTGCATCATCAATCACACCCGCCCACAATTCGCTGGCCTTCAGGGTTTCGCGCGATAATTCATTTTTATGCTGGCTGCGTGATAACACCAGCAGGTCATTGATCATGCCATCAAGGCGCTGAGCCTCATTTTCGATACGTTGCAGCTCTTTACCCTCACCATGACGACGTCTCATCAACGCGGTGGCCAGTTGCAGGCGCGTCAGTGGGGTACGTAGCTCGTGTGAGATATCCGAAATCAGCCGTTGCTGTGCTGTTACCATTCGTTCGAGTGCGCTGACCATCTGGTTGAAACTGGCACCTGTCGCAAGGAATTCCTGCGGTCCGGCTTCGAGTTCCGGATGCTGCTTGAGATTGCCGCGTGCAACGTCGTCTGCGGCGTTTTTCAGCTTACGTGCAGGTTTTGCCAGGCTCCACGCCAGCCAGAGCAACAGCGGGGCGCTGATCAGCATGGTGACGATTAGCAGCAATAGCGGACGGTCGAACATCAGGTTGATAAAATCAGACTGAGAACTGCTGGCGGGGCGCATCAGGTAAAGCTGGTAGTTGTCTTCGCCATCACGAACGGAGAAAGGCCCCACCATTTCGACGCGACCATATTTTTTCTTCTTTGGACGATCTGAGTTATCCGACTGGCCGATAAAGTTACGTACGATCTGCATTTCATTGCGCTGAGCGCCAATAACGCGCCCTTCGCTGGTCACCAGCAACAAGCGTTGACCCGGCGGTGCCCATTTGTCGATGGCACGGAACAACCGGCGCCACCACATCAGGTCATTGGCAGGATCGGTCGCCAGTTCAGCTTCAACGTGTTGTTCAATCATCAGGCCTTGCCGCTGCTCGTTATCAAGCAACGGCGTAATCTGGCGTGAATCGAGTTTCGGCACCATTAATACCAGCATCAGCACTAAGGCTAATGTGAACCAGAAAATGGCAAAAATACGTGCCGTAAGACTGTTTATCATGAAGCAGAAACCATCAGATAACCGCGTCCACGCAGGGTTTTAAACCATGGATGTCCGTCCTGACGATCGGGTAATTTACGGCGTAAATTGGAGATGTGCATATCAATAGCACGGTCAAACGGCGTCAGACGTTTACCCAGCACTTCCTGACTCAGATGTTCGCGGGAAACGACCTGTCCGAGATGTTTTGCCAGTAAGTACAACAGGGTGAATTCAGTGCCGGTTAAATCCAGCGCTTCACCGTTAAAGCTGGCTTCCTGACGGCCGGGGTTCAGTTGTAAGCCATCGACTTCAAGCGTCGGTGAACCGTTGTTCTCATTGGTTTGCTGCTGTTCGCTCCAGTTAGAACGCCGCAACATGGCCCGGATACGTGCCACAAGCTCACGGTCGTTAAACGGTTTTGGCAGATAGTCATCGGCACCCAGTTCGAGGCCGAGGACACGGTCTAATTCACTGCCACGAGCAGTTAACATAATCACTGGCGTCTGATGGCGCTGGCGTAATTCTTTAAGGGTTTCAATGCCGTTTTTCTTCGGCATCATCACGTCAAGTAACAGAAGATCGATGGTATTATCGATTTTCTCTAATGCCTGCTCACCGTCGTAAGCCACTACAACATTAAAGCCTTCCATTTCGAGCAATTCTTTCAAAAGTGAAGTCAGTTCACGGTCGTCATCAACTAACAAAATTTTATTCATTGTATTTACCTCTAGACGCAAAATACGTCATCAATTGCCGCTATTCCATGACTTTACGTACTTTTACAAGCACTGACGCTTGTTTGCAGCAGCAGGTTTAGACTGCTTTTCAATGATTCGCGATGAAGCGATAAAGACTTTAGGAGTATGTGATGTTTAAGGCAGCTTCATTCGGTTTGGCCACGCTTCTGACGCTGAGTTCAGGTGTCGTTTTAGCAGATGGTGCGAAACCAGTGTCGGCGATGCCAGCAGAACATGATAGCACGATGTTGGATAAGCCTCAGGAACGCAACACCATGTTTGATGGTGTAAATCTTACTGAGCAACAGCGCCAGCAAATGCGTGACCTGATGCACCAGGCTCGTAAAGATCTACCCCATGTAAATGTAGAACAGATAGAAACGATGCACAGGCTGGTTACCGCCGAAAAGTTTGATCAGGCCGCCGTGCGAGCACAAGCTGAATTAATGGCTCAGGAGCAGGTGGATCGTCAGGTCGAAATGGCCCGCATCCGCAACCAGATGTTTAATCTGCTGACCCCTGAGCAAAAAGATGTATTGAACCAGAAACATGAGCAGCGCATGAAACAGATGCAAATGCAGTTATCTGGATTACAGCCCTCTTCTGCCCAGAAGACGAGTAGTACCAGCACGACCGAGTAAGATCCCTGTTTTTCCTTGCCATAGACACCATCCCTGTCTTCCCCCATCGAAAGGTGGGGTTTTTTTTGTCCTCAATTTGGGTTGGATTTGCAGAACAGGAAATTAACAAGGTGGAAATGTGATCGTAACGAACTGGAAATATCTTGTAAAAGCCGTATGAATCAGTAAATTGCGATGTACCGAGCGGTGTATGCGTATTCTTGCTGACTTGAATCAATTCAGCACCGGTGTTTTGTTATACTATAGGCTCAAACGCTAATAAGCCCTTTTGGCTGCATAAAAAAAATTCGCCCAACAGGCTGGCTCAAGATTCTTAAGAAATTGCATCTACAAGTTCAGAGGTAGTCATGATCAAAAAAATTGGTGTACTGACAAGTGGTGGCGATGCCCCAGGCATGAATGCTGCGATCCGTGGCGTTGTCCGCGCCGCTTTATCTGCAGATTTGGAAGTCTACGGTATTGAAGATGGCTACCTCGGCATGTATGAAAACCGCATGCGCAAACTGGATCGCTACAGCGTCTCCGATATGATCAACCGTGGCGGTACTTTCCTGGGTTCAGCACGTTTCCCGGAATTCCGTGATCCAGAAATGCGTAAAGTTGCGCTGCAGAATATGAAAGACCGTGGTATCGATGGCCTTGTGGTTATCGGCGGTGACGGTTCATATGCCGGTGCAGACCTGCTGACCAAAGAAGGTGGCATCCGTTGCATCGGCCTGCCAGGCACAATCGATAACGACGTTGCGGGCACTGACTACACTATCGGTTTCTTCACGGCGCTGGGCACAGTGGTTGAAGCCATTGACCGTTTACGTGATACCTCCTCTTCACACCAGCGTATCTCTATTGTTGAGGTGATGGGCCGTTATTGCGGTGATTTGACCTTAGCAGCAGCGATTGCCGGGGGTTGCGAATTTATCGCTATCCCTGAAGTTGAATTCAAACGTGATGATCTGGTTGCTGAAATCAAAGCCGGTATCGCGAAAGGCAAAAAACATGCCATCGTTGCCATCACCGAGAAGTTAGATGACATTGAAGAACTGGCTAAATACATCGAGAAAGAAACCTGTCGTGAAACGCGTGGCACGGTATTAGGTCATATTCAGCGTGGCGGCGCACCTGTCGCTTATGACCGTATCCTGGCTTCCCGCATGGGTGCGTATGCTGTTGACCTGTTGCTGGAAGAAGATCGTGACTATTCTCAGGGCGGTTTCTGCGTGGGTGTTGAAAACGAGAAAATGGTTCACGAACTCATCTCGATTTGTATCGCGCCAGAGAACAAGAAAAGCAAATTTAAAGAAGACTGGTACGACACGGCGAAAAAACTTTTCTGATTCAGCTTATTGCGTGTTTAAAAGAACCTCCTTTGCGGGAGGTTTTTTTTCGCCACTCTTTTTGTTTATTCCATAAAGTAATAGAAAAAAACCTTTTATTCTTTATGTGTTTCGTTTTTATCTGGCACGCTCTCTTTAACGAACAAATAAATGAAATCCATAGAAACTATTTCGGGAGAGTACGATGCGTAAATGGGCTGCAGGTTTGGGATTGCTGTTGGTGGCAACCGGAGCAATTGCCAAAGATATTCAGATTCTGAACGTGTCATACGATCCAACCCGCGAATTCTATGAACAATATAACAAGGCATTCAGTAAATACTGGCAGGGCAAAACCGGTGATACCGTCACCGTACGCCAGTCGCATGGTGGCTCAGGCAAACAGGCTACGTCAGTAATTAATGGCATTGAAGCGGATGTGGTAACACTGGCGCTGGCTTATGACGTTGATGCTATTGCAGAACGCGGCCGTATCGATAAAAACTGGATCACCCGCCTGCCGGACAACTCTGCGCCTTACACGTCCACCATTGTGTTCCTGGTGCGCAAAGGCAACCCGAAACAAATTCATGACTGGAATGATTTGATCAAACCGGGTGTATCGGTGATTACGCCGAACCCTAAAACGTCTGGCGGCGCACGCTGGAACTATCTGGCAGCCTGGGGTTACGCGTTGCATCACAACAACAATGACAAAGCGAAGGCTCAGGATTTCGTGAAAGCATTGTATAAAAACGTCGAAGTGCTGGACTCCGGTGCACGTGGCGCAACGAATACTTTCGTTGAACGTGGTATCGGTGATGTGCTGATTGCCTGGGAAAACGAAGCGTTGCTGGCAACAAAAGAAGTCGGCAAAGATAAGTTCGAAATCGTCACGCCAAGCGAATCGATTCTGGCGGAGCCAACGGTTTCTGTGGTTGATAAAGTCGTGGATAAGCGTGATACCCGTACAGTGGCGGATGCTTACCTGAAATACCTGTACTCGCCGGAAGGCCAGACTATCGCGGCAGAAAATTATTACCGTCCGCGTGATCCGGAAGTGGAGAAGAAATTCGCGGCTGAATTCCCGAAACTGAAACTGTTCACCATTGATCAGGTTGCAGGTACCTGGGCTGAGGCGCAGAAAGACCATTTTGCGACAGACGGAATTTTCGACCAAATCTCGAGGCGTTAATCGCCATGTTACAGGCAATAAAAAAACCCCGGCATGCCGGGGTTTTTTTTATGCGCAGAAGAAACAGGCTTACGCTTGTTTAGCTTCAGCAGCGGCTTTCACGATCACAGCGAAAGCGTCTGCTTTCAGTGATGCGCCGCCAACCAGTGCGCCATCGATGTCTGGCTGGGTGAACAGTTCAGCAGCATTTGCAGCGTTAACAGAACCGCCGTACTGGATGATAACTTGTTCAGCAACCGCAGCATCTTGTTTCGCGATGTGGTCACGGATGAATTTGTGAACAGCCTGAGCCTGAGCCGGGGTGGCAGATTTGCCGGTACCGATCGCCCAAACAGGTTCGTAAGCGATGACTGCGCCTTCGAATGCTTTCGCACCCAGAGTGCTCAGAACCGCGTCCAGTTGTTTAGCGCAAACGGCTTCAGTTTTGCCTGCTTCGTTTTCTGCTTCGGTTTCACCGATGCACAGAACAGGAGTCAGGCCCGCTTCTTTCAGCACGCCGAATTTTTTCGCGATGAACTCATCACTTTCTTTGTGGTAAGTACGGCGTTCTGAGTGACCGATGATGATGTATTGCGCACCGATGTCTTTCAGCATGTCGGCAGAGATTTCACCGGTGAATGCGCCAGACAGGTTAGCATCAACGTTCTGAGCACCCAGCGTAATACGGCTGCCAGCCAGAGCGTGTTTAGCCTGTGACAGGTAAACTTCTGGTGGAGCAATTGCAACGCCACAACCTACAACTGTGCTCAGTTCAGTACGCAGAGCAGCAATCAGTTCGTTAACCATGTGGGTGCTGCCGTTAAGCTTCCAGTTACCCATCACTAATGGATGTCGCATGTTTTTTCCTCCAAAAGGGGACGCGAGTGTCGATTAAAATTTCTGCCAAATAAGCAGATTACCTGTGCAACAGTATAGAGATCATTGGTCATAAAGGCTTTGCTTTTTGTCATTAAAAACCGTCATCTCACGGCTCAGCAAGCGCCAGCTTGACCGGCTCAACGGCGAATGTCAGTCCTTTTTCGCCATTGTCTGAAATGACAAAACGCACCGCGCCTACCTCCTGCTTATAAAACTGCTGACCTTTTCCTTTTTCGATCAGAGAAGCGACTCTTGCCACGCTTTGCTCGGTGGATAATGTGGCGTCGAACTGACGCATCAGGTTAGCCATATAGCTTATCGCCAGCGTGCGTGCGGCCTTTTCTTCAGCCCCCTGAATCGGCAGATAGGTGATTTGCAGCGTTTTGATTTTACCGGTGCCTTTTTCCAGTGCGGTCGAGGCATACAGGTTTTCATTAATCTTGCTGGCAGCGCGGGTCAGGGAACTGTTTGGAGATTTATCACTGATCGACCGGAACTCGCCAATCTGCTGGGTCGGATTGGCTTCATTGTATTTGGCGCGAAAATTGATCAGCGTCGTTTCAAAGGTGGGTGCGCCAGCAAGCAGGTAAGGGGCTTTTGGCATCTCCTCTGCGCCAGAGTGATCGACCGGCGGATCGGCGAGTGCACTATTCTGGCAAGCGAGCATAAGCAGCGCGGGCAGCGCCAGTCGTAATAAGGATTGAGCAACAGTCATAGGGCGTTTCTTATTTTGTTTCAACAGTCCGATTAAAGCGGGGAACGGGGGGTAATGTCAAAAGGAGTGCGTAAAGATTCTCGTCATCGCTGCCCGTGAGTTACACTCCGCCTGTTTTAATATTTTACTCCTCTTGTACTTTACGGAACGGACTGCCAATGACGTTACAGCATGCACTGTTTTCTTTTAACGGCCGCCTGGGCCGCCGCGATTTCTGGCTCTGGATGGTTAGCTGGTTGATTCTGATGGTGGTTGATTTCTTTTTTGCCGCACAGGAATGGATTACCTATCAGTCCGCCGGATTCGCGCTGGTGGTTTTACTGTGGCCGACTGCCGCAGTGTTGGTGAAAAGATTGCATGACCGCAATAAATCGGCCTGGTGGGCGCTGCTGTTTGTGCTGGCGTGGATGCTGGTGGCGGGTAACTGGGCAGCGGCGATGCCGCAGACGTGGAGCTGGGTTCTGGGCCGGCTCGCGCCATCGGTGATTTTCATTATGTTGCTGATCGACTGCGGCGCTTTTACCGGCACACCGGGCGCAAATCGCTTTGGCCCGGAACCGGACGACGTTAAATTCCGCTAGTTTTGCGCTAACAGATTTACCAGTAATGCTCGCTGGTCATATGGCCCGGCTTGCGTTTGAGATGTTTGCGCATACCCCGCGTGTCTTTCAGTACTTGCTGGGTATCGCGAACCATCTGTGGATTGCCGCACAACATCACGTGGCTGTCCTCTGCCAGCATCTTAAGGCCGACAGCCGCTTCCAGTGCGCCGCTTTCAATCAACGCAGGCACGCGACCGGTCAGCGAACCGGAAATCTCCTCGCGACTGACCACGGTCTGGATATGGAGTTTGCCCTCATAACGGCGTTGCAGTTGCTGCATTAATGGCAGATAGCTGAGATCTGCTGCAAAGCGTGCCGCGTGAACCAGAACAATATTCTTGAACCGCTCCAGTCCGATACCTTCCTGCAAAATAGACAGATACGGCCCGATAGCGGTACCGGTTGCCAGCATCCACAGGGTCGCGCATTCAGGCACTTCTTCAACCACGAAAAATCCGGCGGCTTCTTTGGTGATGTTGATTTCGTCACCGGGCTGCATCACGTGAAGCCGCGGGCTGAGTTTTCCTTCCGGCACATTCACCAGATAAAACTCCAGTTCGCCGCTGGAGGGTGGGTTTACATAGGAATAGGCGCGCTGCACCCGCTCGCCGTCAATATCCAGCGAAAGTTTGGCGAACTGGCCAGCGGTAAAAGGATCGATGGGCGCATTGACCGTGATGCTGAACAAATTGTCTGTCCAGTGCTCAACTTTTTTGACTTTTCCTGTCACCCAATCAGCCATAAAAAACTCCCGTGGTTTCTGATTTCTTCATGTAGTGAGAAATATGAATTGCAAAATTATGTCCTGATTTTATTTCAAATTTTCCGAATCCCGTATCGGTTAAATGTTATCAGCCTGTTCATCACCCGTTAGCCAATATCGATTTTCGTACACCCTGCGTTACACATGTGGTTCCCGCTGCTGCCAGTACAGGTTGAGAAGAGTTTCCTACAACACTCGCTTATTCATATTAATTTGTTAACTTATGCGCCGCTGTAGTCTGGCTGAATTTACTGGTTATTTGTTCTGCACTTTTCCAATCTTATTTGATAATGAACTGAAAAATGAAAAATCTGGAAAATATCCACCTGCTTATCATGCTCATTTTGCTGGTGGCTGTCGGGCAAATGGCACAAACCATTTATGTGCCGAATATCGCGGACATGGCCACCAGTCTGGCCGTGAAACCGGGCGCGGTACAGCGGGTGATGGCAGCCTATCTGCTGACATACGGCGGCTCGCAACTGGTTTACGGCCCGCTTTCCGATAATATTGGCCGTAAACCGGTGATCCTGACCGGCCTGATGATTTTCCTGATTGGTGCGGCGGGCGCGATGATGTCAACGAGCCTGAATATGCTGATCGCCTTTGCAGCCATTCAGGGGTTGGGCACCGGTGTGGCGGGCGTAATGGCGAGAACCATGCCGCGTGATCTCTACAGTGGCGGCGCGTTGCGCCATGCCAACAGCCTGCTGAACATGGGCATTCTGATCAGCCCGCTGCTGGCGCCGGTGATTGGTGGCGCACTGTCAGCGTGGTTAGGCTGGCGGGCCAGTTTTGGTTTCCTGCTGATTCTGTGCGCCGGTGTGGCGTTTTCGATGTACCGCTGGTTGCCGGAAACTCGTCCGGAATTCACTGCCGACCATCCGCCGCGCAACATGCTGGGCAGCCTGCGTTTATTGCTGGCCGACGCCAATTTCAGCCGCTATCTGGTGATGCTGGTCGGTGCACTGGCCGGTGTGGCGGTGTTTGAAGCCAGTTGCGGTGTGCTGATGGGCGGTGTCCTCGGGCTGAGCGGTGTGATGGTCAGCGTACTGTTTATCCTGCCGATCCCTGCTGCCTTCTTTGGTGCCTGGTATGCCGGGCGGGCGGAGAAAAGTTTCCAGCAACTGATGTGGCATTCGGTCATCAGTTGTCTGCTGGCCGGTCTGGCGATGTGGATCCCTGGCTGGCTGGGTATCATGAATATCTGGACGCTGGTGGTGCCGGCTTCGCTGTTTTTCTTTGGCGCTGGCATGTTGTTCCCGCTGGCGACCACCGGTGCAATGGAGCCTTTCCCGTATCTGGCGGGCGCGGCCGGTGCGCTGGTTGGCGGATTGCAGAATATGGGGTCAGGGCTGGTAGCATGGATGTCGGCGATGTTGCCGCAAACCGGTCAGTTCAGCCTCGGGTTACTGATGTTTACGATGGCATTGCTGATTTTACTGTGCTGGTGGCCGATGTCGAACCGTAGCCAGCATGAAGGACATACTGCCTGATGGTGCAAAAGCAGGGCGCTGATGGCCCTGCTTTTTGATGACCGGAAGGAAGTTGATCAGATAATAAATTCGTGCAGCGCAGCGTCTTTTCGGTCGAGGTAATGGGTCGAGCGGATACGGCGGATGGTGCGGGATTTTCCGCGGATCAGCAGCGTCTCGGTGGTCGCCATGTTTCCCTGACGGCTGATGCCTTCCAGCAGGTCGCCTTTGGTAATACCGGTCGCGGAGAAAATCACGTTATCGTTACGCGCCATATCATCCAGCAGCAGCACTTTACCGGCCTCGATCCCCATCGCTTTACAGCGCGCCAGCTCTTCTTCGCCGATACGACGGTTTTCCGGTGTATCGCCTTTCACATCATGACGCGCCAGCAAACGGCCCTGCATATCGCCATCCAGCGCACGGATCACCGCAGCGGAAATCACGCCTTCCGGCGCACCGCCGATGCCATACAGCACATCCACTTCACTTTCCGGCATGCAGGTCAGGATTGTCGCCGCCACATCGCCGTCCGGGAATGCGAACACACGCACGCCTGACGCCAGCATTTCGCGGATGGCGTCGTCGTGACGGGGTTTTGCCAGAACAGCGACGGTCAGTTCGGTCAGCGGTTTATCCAGCGCTTTAGCAATATTGGCCAGATTCTCTGCCAGCGTCAGTTCGAGATTAATCGCGCCTTTGGCACCCGGCCCGACGGCGATCTTTTCCATGTACATGTCGGGTGCATTGAGGAACGAACCTTTGTCGCCAACTGCCAGCACAGCCAGCGCATTGGACTGGCCCATGGCGGTCATRCGTGTACCTTCAATAGGATCGACCGCGATATCCACCGCGTCGCCGTTGCCGGTACCGACTTTTTCACCGATATACAGCATCGGCGCTTCATCAATCTCCCCTTCGCCAATCACGATAGTGCCGTCGATATCGACTTTATTGAGCATGATGCGCATGGACTGAACGGCAGCGTTATCGGCAAGGTTTTTATCGCCACGACCCAGCCATTTGTAACCGGCGAGCGCGGCAGCTTCGGTCACGCGGGAGAACTCGATTGCTAATTCACGTTTCATTGGAAAGCCTGTAGAAAGAAAAAAAGAGGTCGGTGAGGCGAGGCTCATCTGTGGCGCAGATTTTAGCACAACGGGAAAGGTGCATAAAAAAACTCCCCGGATGGGGAGTTTCAGAAAGGGGTGTTGGTGATAATATCTGGCGATTACTCGTCGTGATCTTCCCACGAACGAACGCGTGCCACCGCTTTTTGCCAGCCTTTATAGCGGACATTACGTTCCGTCGTTTCAATGCTTGGGCGGAATTCACGTTCGATGGTCGCTTTGCTGCGCACTTCTTCCAGGTCGTTCCAGAAGCCGACGGCCAGACCTGCCAGGAAAGCAGAACCCAGCGCGGTGACTTCCAGCACTTCAGGGCGCTCAACGCGGGTGCCAAGAATGTCTGACTGGAATTGCATCAGGAAGTTGTTGGCCACCGCACCGCCGTCCACACGCAGTGCCTGCAGACGAGCGCCCGAGTCTGCCTGCATGGCATCCAGTACGTCGCGGGTCTGGTAAGCGATAGATTCCAGCGTCGCGCGGATGATGTGGTTGCTGTTCGCACCACGGCTCAGACCGAAGATTGCGCCGCGGGCATACGGATCCCAGTAAGGGGCGCCGAGGCCGGTAAAGGCAGGCACTACGTAAACGCCGTTCGTGTCTTTCACTTTCATGGCGAAATATTCGGAGTCAGTTGCGTCGCTGATCAGCTTCAGTTCATCACGCAGCCACTGAATGGACGCACCGCCGACAAACACAGCCCCTTCCAGCGCGTAGTTGACTTCGCCGCGCGGGCCGCAGGCGATGGTAGTCAGCAGGCCATTTTTAGAGGCGACCGCTTCAGTACCGGTATTCATCAGCAGGAAGCAGCCAGTGCCGTAGGTGTTTTTCGCCATACCCGGTTGTACACACAGCTGACCATAGAGCGCCGCCTGCTGGTCACCTGCGATGCCAGCGATAGGAATACGCGTACCGCCTTTACCACCAATGTTGGTCTGGCCGTAAATCTCAGAAGAAGAGCGAACTTCCGGCAGCATTTCACGTGGAATATCCAGCACTTCCAGCATGCGCTCATCCCATTGCAGATCATGGATGTTGAACAGCATGGTACGCGAAGCGTTGGTGTAATCCGTCACGTGAACACGTCCCTGCGTCATTTTCCAGACCAACCAGGTGTCGACGGTGCCGAACAGCAGTTCGCCGCGTTTAGCGCGTTCGCGAGAGCCTTCAACGTTGTCGAGGATCCACTTCAGTTTGGTGCCGGAGAAGTAAGGGTCGATAACCAGGCCGGTGTTATGGCGAATGTATTCTTCCAGACCGTCTTTTTTCAGTTTTTCGCAGATGTCAGCAGTTCGGCGACATTGCCAGACAATCGCGTTATAGATTGGCTTGCCAGTTTCTTTTTCCCACACGATGGTGGTTTCGCGCTGGTTGGTGATACCGATACCGGCAATCTGATCGGAGTTAATGTCGGCTTTCGCCAGCACTTCCACCAGCACCGAGCTTTGCGATGACCAGATTTCCATCGGGTCGTGCTCAACCCAGCCTGACTTAGGGTAGATCTGGGTGAATTCGCGTTGTGACACGCTGACGATATTGGCATCGTGATCCAGCACTACCGCGCGTGAACTGGTTGTACCCTGGTCGAGTGCAACAATGTATTTTTTTTCGTGAGTCGTATCTGCTGACATAATATTCATCCTGCGAATGAGTAAGCTATGGAACAGTTTAGCCGATCAGGCCTTATGCTGTTTGGATGGCTGAGGTGCTTTTTCTTCTGCCGGCTCATTAATCTGATTTGGCAAATGGCGGCCGATCAGCGCTTTATACGCGATGGCACCCAGAGAAGCACCGAGCAGCGGGCCAAAAATCGGCACCAGGAAATAAGGAATATCGCGCGCGCCGGTGAAGGCAACCTTGCCCCAGCCAGCGAAGTAGGCGAAGACTTTCGGACCAAAGTCACGTGCCGGGTTCAGGGCGAATCCGGTCAGTGGCCCCATGGAGGCACCGATAACCGCGATCAGGATACCGATCAGCAATGGCGCCAGCGGACCACGTGGAATGCCGTTGCCGTCATCGGTCAGGCCGAGGATCAGCGCCATCAGAATGGCCGTAATCACCGTTTCTACCAGAAACGCCTGCAATACGCTGATGTGCGGGTTTGGATAGGTAGAGAAAATACCGGCCAGATCCAGACTTTCGACGCTGCCGCGCACCATGTTGTGGCTTTGCTCAAAATCGAAGAACAGGTTGTAGTAAAGGCCGTAGACCAGTGCGGCGGCGCAGAAAGCTCCCGCGACCTGCGCAATGATGTAAGGCAGAACTTTGCGTCCTTCAAAGTTTGCAAACAAACAAAGTGCGACGGTCACCGCCGGATTCAGGTGTGCGCCGGAGATGGCGGCAGTCAGGTAGATGGCCATTGCCACACCCAGACCCCAGATAATACTGATTTCCCACTGGCCAAAGGTTGCCCCGGCAAGTTTCATTGCTGCGACACAGCCCGCACCAAAGAAAATGATAAGCCCGGTACCCAGAAACTCAGCGATGCACTGACCTTTTAATGTGGAACTCATGGTTTGGCTCATAGTTTGATCCTGCTAAGGATGATGTTAATGGTTAGTTATAATTTTTCTGTTATGTCGTTTGTCAACGTAATCGGATTTTGGCGTTCATCATTAAATGAGAACGTAATGTGAATTTATCGTTAACGAGCATAAACGAGAAATAGCGAAATCAAATTTTGTGTGTCGCGTCATAAAAATGAGCGATTTCGCGTATTGTTGGAACTTGATGCAGCGCAAAAAGTCCATGATTTAACATTTTCAGCCGCCATTTGTGACAAACGAACATCAACATGCCTTCCCGCGCAGCGGCTAAGGTTATTCGGCATTAAACAGTATTTCTGGTGTGTGACGCTGCTTTTTAAGCATTTCCTGATACCCGGCGCTGTTAAATTGCAACAGACTGCGTGGATAAAGGGGTTGCGGGTAGACAGAACAAAGCTGGCTACATACAATCACCCGTTAAGACACACGCTGGTTTTGCGCAATTCTCTGATGAATTCGTTATAAAAATCGACGGAGTGCAGGAATTTTTGAGCCGTGTCCGGACGATGCGGCAGAACATAAGATGTGCGCCTTGCGAACATAAGGGGACCGAAAAATGTCATTTGAAGTATTTGAGAAATTAGAAGCTAAAGTTCAGCAAGCGATTGATACCATTACTCTGTTGCAGATGGAAATCGAAGAACTGAAAGAGCAGAACAACACCCTGTCTCAGGAAGTTCAGCAAGCCAGCGGCAACCATGAGTCTCTGGTGCGTGAAAATGCGCAGCTGAAAGAAGAACAACACGTATGGCAGGATCGTCTGCGTGCATTGTTGGGAAAAATGGAAGAAGTTTAATTACTTCATATTCCAAATAAAAAAGGACGCCTTGGCGTCCTTTTTTGTTGTGCTCAGAAGGAAATCACTCAATATCGAGCGGGTCTTCGGACAGCACGATACCGGTATTATCGGCATAAAGATGGTCGCCGGAGAAGAAGGTGACGCCGCCGAAATTGACACGAATGTCGCTTTCGCCAATCCCTTCACTGCCTGCGCCAGCCGGGATAGCCGCCATCGCCTGGATACCCAGATCCAGCTCTTCGAGATCATCAACCTGACGGACTGCACCGTAAATCACGATGCCTTCCCATTCGTTTTGCAATGCAAGGCGTGCCAGTCCGGCATCCAGCAGTGCGCGACGAACAGAACCGCCACCATCGATCACTAATACACGGCCACGGCCATTTTCTTCCAGCAGGTCATAAAGCAAGCCATTATCTTCGAAGCATTTCACGGTGGTGATTTGCCCGCCAAATGAAGTACGGCCGCCAAAGTTGGAGAACAAGGGTTCAACGACATTCACTTCTTCATGGTAGATGTCGCAAAGTTCGGAAGTATCGTATTTCATAGGATTTCATCTGGTTGCTGCATGAGTGTTCAGTATATCCCTTTCCGGCGGATGTTGGCAAAATCATCAATTGTTAAATGTGAAAAGTGACCTGATAAACGCACATCAGGCCAACTTTACTCAATTGAGCAACAGACCCACTGCAAACAAGACGTTAGTCAGCAACGCGGTTTTTACCATATGTTCCAGCAACGGGCGGACTTCAGTGGATGTTGTCGATTTCATCACCCGTATCAGATGTTTTGCCAGCATTGGGAGCGCCAGAATAAACAGCCAGCCGGTCCAGTGAGGCAGGTGCAGGGCGGAGAAAATCACCAGACACAGCACGGCGGCGGTCAGAATGATGGCGTGATAGCGTCGTGCGTTAACCGGCCCGAGGCGAACCGCCAGGGTATTCTTGCCGTTGGCGCTGTCGGTTTCGATATCGCGCAAATTATTGATATTGAGTACCGCAGTGGACAGCAAACCTGTCGCCGTCGCCGGAAGCATTACGATCCAGTCGAAATAGCCTGCCTGTAAATAAAACGTCCCTGCGACACTGATCCAGCCGAAGAAGATCAGCACGGAAATATCGCCAAGTCCCATGTAGCCATAAGGTCGTGTGCCGACGGTATAGGTAATGGCGGCGCCAATCGACAGCAAGCCGAGGATCAGAAACCCGACCACGTCACTAGGCTTATGACAGGCCACGGCAATAAGCGCAGTACCGCAGATAAGGGTCAGCGCGATGGTCAGGATAATCGCGCGCTTCATCTGCCCGGCGGTAATCAGGCCCTTTTGCATGCCGCGTAAGGGCCCGACGCGTTCCGGCGTGTCACTGCCTTTCTCGGCATCGCCATAGTCATTCGCCAGATTTGACAAAATTTGCAAACAGCCCGCAGTCAGCAGCGCCAGTAGTGCAATGAGCGGATGGAAAACGCCTTGCAGGCTGGCAATGGCAGAACCCATAACGATAGAAGCAAACGCCAGTGGCAAGGTTTTCGGGCGCAGGCTTTCGAGCCAGGCGCGGGCGGGGGTTGTCGGAGTGAAAGGCGTGATTGTGCTCATAGGTGATTTCTCAGGTGAAGAATCAGTCCGAAATCTAAAAAAATCAGGGAGGCAAACGCCTCCCTGAAGATCACTTTCGGAACGTATGAGCAAATTATAAGATAAAACGGCTCAGATCTTCATCAGCTACCAGCTGGTCAAGGTGGCTTCTAACATAATCTGCATCAATGTTTATGGAGATACCGTTGCTTTCGCTGGCATCGTAAGAGATATCTTCCATCAGACGCTCCAGAACGGTATGCAGACGACGCGCACCTATGTTCTCGGTGGTTTCGTTCACCTGCCATGCGGCTTCCGCAATACGGCGGATACCGTCAGCGGTGAAATCAATGGTTACGCCTTCGGTCGCCATCAATGCTTTGTACTGATGAGTCAGCGAAGCACTTGGCTCGGTCAGTATGCGTTCGAAGTCTTCAGTCGACAGCGCCTGCAGTTCCACACGAATAGGCAGACGACCCTGCAACTCAGGGATCAGGTCTGACGGGCTGGCCGTCTGGAATGCGCCGGAAGCGATAAACAGAATGTGATCGGTTTTCACCATGCCGTGCTTGGTAGACACCGTACAGCCTTCCACCAGAGGCAGCAGGTCACGCTGAACACCTTCGCGGGAGACGTCCGGGCCTGAACTCTGGCCGCCACGTTTACAGATTTTGTCGATCTCATCGATAAACACGATGCCGTGTTGCTCAACGGCCTCGATTGCCTGTTCTTTCAGATCTTCCGGGTTCACCAGTTTCGCGGCTTCTTCTTCGATCAGCAGCTTCAGCGCTTCTTTGATTTTCAGTTTGCGCGGTTTCTGTTTCTGAGCACCCATGCTCTGGAACATCGACTGCAACTGATTGGTCATTTCTTCCATACCCGGAGGGGACATGATTTCCACGCCCATCGGGCCGGATGCCAGGCTGATTTCAATCTCTTTGTCGTCGAGCTGGCCTTCACGCAGTTTTTTGCGGAAGTTCTGGCGTGCAGCAGAAGGTTCCTGCGCTTCGTCAGGTTGTCCCCAGTTGTTTTTCGCTGGCGGGATCAGCACATCCAGAATACGTTCTTCGGCCAGTTCTTCAGCACGATAACGGTTTTTCTCAATAGATTGCAGGCGCACCATTTTTACGGCGGAATCGGTCAGGTCGCGGATAATGGAATCCACTTCTTTACCGACGTAACCGACTTCCGTGAATTTAGTCGCTTCTACTTTGATGAACGGCGCGTTAGCCAGCTTCGCCAGACGGCGGGCAATTTCGGTTTTACCGACACCGGTCGGACCGATCATCAGAATATTTTTCGGGGTGACTTCGTGGCGCAGCGCTTCATCAAGCTGCATCCGGCGCCAGCGGTTACGCAAAGCAATAGCCACGGCGCGTTTCGCTTTATCCTGGCCAATGATGTAACTGTCTAACTCGCTGACGATCTCGCGCGGGGTCATCTCAGACATAATTTTCGATCCTTACGCTTTAGAAGACAATTCTTCGATAGTGTGGAATTGGTTGGTGTAGATGCAGATGTCACCGGCGATGCTCAGCGATTTTTCGACGATGTCGCGCGCTTCAAGCTCGGAGTTTTCCAGCAACGCGCGTGCAGCAGCCTGGGCATACGGGCCACCGGAACCAATGGCAATCAGATCGTTTTCAGGCTGGATAACGTCACCGTTACCGCTGATGATAAGCGAGGCGTTTTCATCGGCCACGGCCAGAAGGGCTTCCAGACGGCGTAACATGCGGTCGGTACGCCAGTCTTTTGCCAGTTCAACGGCGGCTTTCACCAGATGACCCTGGTGCATTTCCAGTTTGCGTTCGAACAGCTCAAACAGCGTGAAGGCATCAGCCGTGCCGCCAGCAAAGCCCGCGATCACTTTGTCGTTATACAGGCGACGTACTTTTTTGACGTTGCCCTTCATGACGGTATTTCCCAATGTGGCCTGGCCATCACCACCGATAACGACCTTGCCGTTGCGGCGTACACTTACAATTGTTGTCACGAGCGGTTCCTCGTTGCAGACGGAAAAGATCCCCGCAGGTTTGCGGGACACTGAACGTGTCTCACAAACTTACGGGGCATATTGAAAGTATAGATTGGGGAAGGATTACGGGTTTTCAACCCCCGGTTGCGACGGGAATGCAACCGGAGATGCCAGCGCCTTTGAGGCGCGATAGTGTGCTGTCAGCACCAGAACGGCTGTTGTACGGGCCGATGACGACGCGACTCCAGCCACCGCCGGTGGTGATCCGGCCTTCAAAACCTTCGAATGCCAGCTTGGCGCGCTGGGATTCCGCCTGCTCAGATCCTTTGAACGAACCGCACTGAACCACAAAGCGCTGGGTTTTTTCCTGTGCTTTCGGTTTTTCCGGCTCAGCCTGGGTAATGGTGGCTGGCTGTTGCGGTTTCGGTGCTTCTTTCACCGGCTCTTTCACTTGCGGCTTCGGTTTTGGCTGAACGGGTTGCGTTTGCACCTGGGCCTGAGGCGCACGTACCGGCTGCGTTTGCGGCGTATACGTTGGCTGTGGCTGAACCTGACGCGGCTGAGTTACCGGCTGCTGCTGCGCGTACGTCGGCTGCTGTTGCTGAACCTGACGCTGAGTATGCGCTGGTGCCTGCGTGGCCTGATTCGGGTCGTTATACGGCACTTCAGACAACTGTGTTGGTGTCTGGCGCATATCGGCCTGCATCTGTTCGAGAAGCTGGCGCTGTTCAGGCGTCAGTTGTGTTTTGGATTCGACCTGTCCGCCCGCCGTCGGTTCTGTCGGCGTGGTGACGCCCATCTGGCGGTTTTCCAGTTCTTTAATGTAGCGCCAGCGTTCTTCTGGCTTAGGTGGCAATCCATTACCCGGACGGACAGCGTGCGTCGGCAACACTGTCGCTTCTTCATGTTTATTGTGCGCAATAAAATAGAGGCCACCGACAAACACCACCAGTACCGCAACGGCTAACACCACCATGGTTTTGGAGATCGTTGTGGAACTGCGTTTTTTACTCCGGCTGGTACTTTTCCGCCGCGCTCCTGAGCGCCCACGGCTTACATAGTCTCTTTGTGCCACTATCGTTTCGCTGTGTCGTGATGAATGAAGAAGTGCGTCATGTTACTCAACCCTGAACATTTACTGAAATTAAAACTGTTGAACAGCATAAAATCGGACTCACGCTTTTGGGGCAGCAGTGCTTTCCCGCACCACCAGCTCGCTATCAAGCAGCAGCGAACCGTTTTGTACCGGATTTCCCTGTAACTGCTCAAGTAATAATAACATGGCCTGACGGCCAAGCTGGAATCTCGGCTGCGCAACGGTCGTCAGCGGAGGATCGGTATACTGGCTGGCCTTGATGTCATCGAAGCCGACAACCGACAAATCCTGCGGAATACGCAGACCCATTTTTTTCGCCTGGAACATGGCACCAATCGCCATCACATCGTTGTGGCAGAAAATCGCCGTCGGTGGCACGGGCAGGGCCATCAACTCGGTGACGGCTTGCGCCCCCGATTCATAGCTGAAATCGCCATGAATGGTCAGCTTGCTCTCGACGCTCAGTCCGTTGCGGCGCAGCGCCTGCACATAACCTTGTGAACGGTACTGGCACAATGGCATATGCTTTGGCCCGGCGATGCAGGCAATACGGTGATGCCCCAGCTTGAGAAGATAATGCACAGCTTCGAACGCGGCCGTCAGGTTATCAATGTGGACTGTCGGCAGTTCAAGTTCCGGCGCAAATTCATTCGCCATCACCATCGGTGGCAAATTGCGTTGTTCTTCTTTGCTGGCATCGAAAGGTAAATCAGAGCCGAGCAGCAGCATACCGTCAATTTGCTTGGTAATGATCAGATTGATAAAGGTTTTCTCTTGCTGATTTTGCTGAGCACAATCACCGATCAACACCAGATAACCGCTTTCGGCGGCCGTGCGCTCGATCCCCTGGATCAGATCGGCGAAAAACGGATCGCAGATGTCGGGGACGATCACCAAAATAGTGCGTGATTCATTACGCTTCAGGTTGCGGGCCAGGGCATGAGGAGAATAACCGACGGCCATGACGGCCTGATCAACTTTCTGGCGAGTCGCGGCGGAGACTTTCTCCGGATTCATTAATGCACGGGATACGGTTGCTGTTGAAACGCCTGCCTGTTCAGCCACATCTTTCATTGTTGCGGCGGGTAATTCTTTCTTGTGCTCCAACGTCTCTCTCCTTGCAACAGCATCAAACTGAGACAACAACATCAACATTCCTCACCTGGCTACGCATGATGTGTAGCTCATCACATTCTAAACAGAATGTGAGTAGGATTTGTTACCTAATTTGCATTAAAAGTGTGACCCAGATGCTTTTTTCGATGCATCACGCAAAAAACCTGACTATTCACGCAAATTCGCTTTTGGAATCAGCTGTCAATCGGATCGACATCCAGTGTCCATTTCACTTTTTTGGCTTGCGGCAGACTTGAAATCAGCGGCTGAGAGCTTTTGATCAGATGCTGCAAAACGCGCCGTGAAGGATGCTGCAATAAAAGCTGCCAGCGGAAACGTCCGCTGCGTTTGGCTTGTAAGGCAGGAACCGGCCCCAGGATCCACAGCGAATCATCTTTCAGCGGACTGGATTCGAGCAGATTACGTAACTGCTGAAGGAACAGCGCAGATTGCTGATTATCGTGGTCTTCCGAGCGGATCATAATGTGGCTGGTATAAGGAGGAAGGAAGACGCTTTTGCGCTCCGCCAGGGTCTGTCTGGCGAACTCGTCGTAGCCCTGCTGCAACAGCACCTGTAACAGCGGATGTTCGGGATGGTGAGTTTGCAATACGACTTCACCCTGTTTGCCTGCACGTCCGGCACGGCCTGAAACCTGCGTATAAAGCTGGGCAAAGCGCTCGGCAGAACGGAAATCTGCCGAGAACAGCGCGCCGTCGACATCCAGCAATGACACCAGCGTAACATCAGGGAAGTGGTGCCCTTTTGCCAGCATTTGGGTGCCGATAAGAATACGTGCGCCGCCACGATGGACTTCATTCAGGTGTTGTTCCAGCGAACCTTTCCGGCTGGTGGTATCGCGGTCAATGCGCGTGATTGGCGTATCCGGGAACAACGGCGCCAGTTCGTTTTCCAGCTGTTCTGTACCGACGCCGACCGAGACCAGTTGTGTTGAGCCGCAATGCGGACACTGATGCGGCACGGCGCGCTGACTGTCACAATGGTGGCAGCGTAACTGACGCTGATTCTGGTGCAGAGTGTAATAGTGATCACAGCGCTGACATTCGGCTATCCAGCCACACTCATGGCAAAGCAGGGCAGGCGCATAGCCGCGGCGGTTGAGGAACAGCATGACCTGATTATCGGCTTTCAGATGCTCCTGCATTTTCTGGATCAGCGGTTGAGACAGCCCGACTTTCAGCTGCAACCCTTTTAAATCCAGCAAATTCTGACGGGCGAGTTTGGCATTTCCGGCACGTTTGGTCAGTTTGAGCTGACGATATTTCCCCAGTTCAACATTGTGCAGCGTTTCCAGCGCCGGGGTTGCCGAGCCCATAATAATCGGGATATTTTCAGCGTGAGCGCGGTACACCGCCAGATCACGGGCGTGATAGCGCCAGCCTTCCTGCTGCTTATAAGAACTGTCGTGTTCTTCATCAATGATAATGACGCCGAGGCGCGCAAACGGTGTAAACAGCGATGAACGGGTGCCAATGACGATGCCCGCTTCGCCATTGCGCGCCCGCAGCCAGACGGCGAGGCGTTCGCTGTCGTTCAGGCCGGAGTGCAGCACATCCACCGGCGCACTGAAACGTTCGCGAAAACGTGCGATGGTTTGCGGCGTCAGGCCGATTTCCGGCACCATCACCAGCGCCTGCCGACCCTGCGCCAGAATGTTTTCCAGCACGCTCAGATACACTTCGGTTTTACCTGAGCCGGTTACACCGGCCAGCAACCAGGCGGAAAATTGCTGATCTTCACTGCGGATCGCGCCGACGGCGGTGGCCTGCTCGGTATTGAGTCGTAAACGTTCGCCGATCACCGAGAAATCCTGGCGCCAGTCGTGCGTGGCGGGCGCAATACTGCGTAAATCCGTCAGCCCTTTGGCTCGTAATGCCTGCAGGGCCGTATCGGTAAGATCAAGATCGGCAACCTGATGACGATACAACGGTTTTTGCATCAGTGCTGCCATCGCCTGCTGTTGTTTTGGCGCACGTTTGAGACTGTCGAGCGGCGTCGCGCGCCCCTCCTCGGTGGCGAACCATTGCCACAGCGGTGTAAGCTCAGCGGCTTTCCCCTGACGTAACAATACCGGCAGCGCATGGAACAGCACTTCGCCGATCGGGTAATGGTAATAGTCGGCGGCCCAAAACAAGATGCGCCACAGATCAGGGGTAAACAGACTGGAGCTGTCGAGGACTTCCCGCACCGGTTTCAGTTTCTCCAGGCCAAATTCGCTGAAGTCGCTGACCTGAGTGACGATGCCAATGGCGTCGCGTTTTCCGAAAGGCACACTGACCCGGCAACCCTTTGAAACCTGCATATCAGGCGGCAACAGATAGTCGAAAGTACGGGCGAGCGGGACGGGTAAAGCAACGTGGGCAACAGGCATTGGGGGTCCAGACTATAAAAAAATGACGAGATAGTGTACACTGTGTCCTTCGAAATGCATGAACATGATTGCGCGGTTGTCAGAGATTCTGTATGATTCGCCGCCTTTGGTGCATTTCGTACTCAAAGCCTATCATCCACTACGCGTGGTGTCTGACAGAACAGGGTTGGATAGCGACGCGGCCTTAAGAAGAGGTTTTCCATGAAACAAGGTATTCACCCTAAATATGTAGAAGTTACTGCAACTTGCTCATGCGGTAACGTTATCAAAACTCACTCAACTGTGGGTCACGATCTGAACCTGGACGTTTGTGGCGAATGCCACCCGTTCTACACTGGTAAGCAACGTGAAGTGGCTACCGGTGGCCGCGTTGACCGCTTCAACAAGCGTTTCAGCGTTCCAGGCAGCAAATAAGCTTCGCTTGAGAGCAAAAAAAGGCGCCTTTGGCGCCTTTTTTGTTACCTGTCGTTTGACGTCCCGCCAGATAAAATGCCCGTTCCCGCACTCTCTTTCTTCGCGCAGATACTGAAAAAACGCGCGACGGGAGCCGCACGGTCTTTCAGCACATCTTTGCGATGTTGCGATCAGTATTCCCAGGTATCAGGATCCACACCCAGTTCACGCATCAGGATCTTCGCCGCTTCCGGTATTTCGTCACTGCGTTCTTTACGCAGGTCTTCGTCATTCGGCAAAGGCTGACCGGTGAAGGCGTGCAGAAAAGCCTCACACAATAATTCACTGTTGGTCGCGTGACGCAGGTTGTTTACCTGGCGACGGGTGCGTTCATCGGTGAGAATTTTGAGGACTTTCAGCGGAATGGATACCGTGATTTTCTTAACTTGTTCGCTTTTCTTACCGTGTTCAGCGTAAGGGCTGACATATTCGCCGTTCCACTCAGCCATGGGACACCTTAAATTTATCAAAAAATAAAATTCTGAAAACCGCGTGATTATGCCCGATTTTCACTGTTCTCACTAAGTAAATGTCGGAATTTAACAGGGACATTTCACGTTTTTCCCTGCGGCACTGTTCATTTTGTTACCTTGAGCTTACGTCTCCCGGCACGACAGATCTGCCTGACATCTTCATTAACGCCATAATTTTAGCGGGTATTGCGCTGTTGCTCAATCTATACGCAAAGAAGTTTAGATGTCCAGATGTATTGACGTCTATAAATCCGGACGTTACTCTTTATATCCTCATCCTTCGCAATTCGTCAGGAAGAAACGATTATGACGCACAAGCAAGCCACCATTGCCGTGGGCAGTGGCCTGAACAATGATCAGCAATATGGTTGTGTAGTTCCGCCAATCTACCTTTCCAGTACCTATAACTTTGAAGATTTCAATCAGCCAAGAGCCCATGACTATTCACGTCGCGGCAATCCGTCACGGGATGTTGTCCAGCGTGCGCTGGCTGATCTGGAAGGCGGCGCCGGTGCGGTTCTGACCAGCAGCGGTATGTCAGCCATTCATCTGGTGTGTACGGTCTTTCTGAAACCTGGCGATTTACTGGTTGCGCCGCACGACTGCTACGGCGGCAGTTACCGGTTGTTCGACAGCCTGAGCAAACGTGGCGCGTATCGCGTGCTGTTTGTGGATCAGGGTGATCCACAGGCGCTGGCCGATGCGCTGAAAGAAAAGCCGAAGCTGGTGCTGATTGAAACGCCGAGCAATCCTTTGCTGCGTGTGGTGGATATTCAGGCGATTTGCGACGCGTCCCGCGCCGCCGGTGCCCTGACAGTGGTGGACAACACCTTCCTGAGTCCGGCGTTGCAAAATCCATTGCAGCTTGGTGCGGATTTAGTCGTCCATTCATGTACTAAATATCTGAACGGGCATTCTGATGTGGTCGCCGGTACGGTAATATCTAAGACCGCAGAACATGCGACAGAACTCGCCTGGTGGGCGAACAACATTGGCGTTACCGCTGCGGCCTTTGACAGCTATCTGTTATTGCGCGGTTTGCGCACGTTAACGGTTCGCGTGAAACAGCAACAGGAAAATGCACTGGCAATTGTTGCTTATTTACAAAAACAATTGCAGGTCAAAAAGCTGTATCATCCGTCGCTGCCGGAAAACCAGGGACATGAAATTGCCTGCCGCCAGCAACGTGGCTTTGGTGCCATGATCAGTTTTGAATTTAACGGGGATGAAGCTCAGTTGCGCCATTTCCTGAAAGAATTGAAGTTATTTACCCTCGCAGAATCACTGGGAGGCGTCGAAAGCCTGATTTCTCATACCGCGACCATGACACATGCTGGCATGGCGCCGGAAGCGCGCAAAGCCGCCGGGATTTCTGACAGCTTGCTCCGTATTTCTGTAGGTCTTGAAGACAGCGAAGATTTGATTGCTGATCTGGAAAATGCATTCCAGTCAGTGGCAACGAGGTAAGTATGAATGCAATAGCGGTTGCAGCGCCGGCGGGAAGTCGTCAGTTGCACAAATTTGGTGGTAGCAGTCTGGCCGACGTGAAGTGTTATCTGCGTGTCGCTGGCATTATGGCCGAGTATGCGAAGCCGGGTGACATGATGGTGGTGTCGGCGGCTGGCAGCACAACCAACCAGCTGATCAGCTGGCTGAAGCTCAGCCAGACAGACAGAATTTCTGCGCATCAGGTTCAGCAGGCTTTGCGCCGTTATCAGAGTGATTTGATAACCGGTCTGTTGCCGCCGGAAATGGCCGAACCGCTTATTGCTTCTTTTATTCATGATCTCGAACGTCTGGCTGTTTTGCTTGACGGCAAAATGACCGATGCAATTTATGCTGAAGTCGTCGGGCACGGCGAAGTCTGGTCTGCACGCCTGATGTCTGCAGTGCTGTGTAAGCTGGAATTACCGGCCGCCTGGCTGGATGCCCGTGAATTCCTGCGGGCTGAACGCGCTGCGCAACCTCAGGTTGATGAAGGCCGTTCGTATCCGCTGCTGCAACAACTTCTCGCGCAGCATCCTCAGCAATATCTGGTGGTGACCGGCTTTATCGCCCGCAGTGACGCGGGTGAAACCGTACTGCTTGGCCGTAACGGCAGTGACTATTCCGCCACCCAGATTGGCGCACTGGCTAATGCCAGCCGTGTGACCATCTGGAGTGATGTGGCCGGTGTCTACAGCGCCGATCCGCGCAAAGTGAAAGATGCCTGCCTGCTGCCGTTATTGCGTCTCGATGAAGCCAGTGAACTGGCGCGTCTGGCGGCACCGGTTCTGCACACCCGTACCCTTCAGCCGGTTTCCGGCAGCGATATTGATTTGCAACTGCGGTGCAGTTACCAGCCGGAGCAGGGCTCAACGCGTATTGAACGCGTGCTGGCTTCCGGTACCGGCGCGAAAATTGTCACCAGCCATGATGATATTTGTCTGATCGAAATGGTCATTCCTTCCGGCCACGATTTTGGTCTGGCACAAAAAGATGTTGAGCTGCTGCTTAAACGTGCGCAGATCAAACCGCTGTGTACCGGCATTCATCCTGACCGTAATCTGCTGCAACTTTGCTACACCTCTGAAGTGGCGGGCAGCGCGTTGCAGGTTCTCGAAGAGGCGGCCCTTCCGGCGCGTCTGACCCTGCGTGAAGGGCTGGCGCTGGTGGCGCTGGTCGGGGCGGGCGTGTGCAAGAATCCGTTGCACAGCCACCGTTTTTATCAGGAAATGAAAGATCAGCCGGTGGAGTTTATCTGGCAGGCCGAAGACGGTATCAGTCTGGTGGCTGTACTGCGTATCGGCCCGACCGCGCACCTGATTCAGGGGCTGCACAAAACGTTGTTCCGTGCTGAAAAGCAAATCGGTCTGATGCTGTTTGGTAAAGGCAATATCGGTTCACGCTGGCTGGAACTGTTCGCCCGTGAACAAAAGAATATTTCTGCCCGCAGCGGTTTTGAGTTTGTGCTGGCCGGTGTGGTCGACAGCAAGCGCAGTCTGCTCAATTATGAAGGGCTGGACGCCAGCCGTGCGCTGGCCTTCTTTGATGATGAATCGCAGGCGCATGACGAAGAATCGCTGTTCCTGTGGATGCGCGCGCATCCTTATGACGATTTAGTGGTTCTGGATGTCACCGCCAGCGCTGAACTGGCCGATCAGTATCTGGATTTCGCCAGCTACGGTTTCCATGTCATCAGTGCCAACAAACAGGCAGGCGCGTCGGACACGAATAAATACCGTCAGATCCGCGACGCGTTTTCAAAAACCGGCAGCCACTGGTTGTATAACGCCACTGTCGGCGCTGGTTTGCCGGTTAACCATACGGTGCGTGATTTACGCGAAAGCGGCGACAGCATTCTGGCCATCAGCGGCATTTTCTCGGGAACATTGTCCTGGCTGTTCCTGCAATTTGACGGCACGCTGCCGTTCACCGAACTGGTGGATTTAGCCTGGCAGCAGGGGCTGACTGAGCCGGATCCGCGCGATGATTTATCCGGTCAGGACGTCATGCGCAAGCTGGTGATCCTGGCGCGCGAAGCGGGGTATGACATCGAACCGACGCAGGTTCGCGTGGAATCTCTGGTGCCGGAAAGTTGCGCGAACGGTTCCGTAGATCAGTTTTTTGAAGACGGTGAGGCGCTGAACCAGCAAATGCTGCAACGTCTGGAAGCCGCCCGTGAAATGGGCCTGGTGCTGCGCTACGTGGCCCGTTTCGATGCCAATGGCAAAGCCCGTGTGGGTGTTGAAGCGGTGCGTGACGACCATCCTCTGGCCGCATTACTGCCGTGCGATAACGTGTTCGCTATCGAAAGTCGCTGGTATCGCGATAATCCGCTGGTGATCCGCGGGCCGGGTGCAGGACGTGACGTGACCGCAGGTGCGTTGCAATCTGATCTTAATCGTCTGACGCAACTTCTGTAATTCCTTACGCCTTCCTCTCCCATGAGGGGAAGGCGTAAAAAACCTCTAACTTTCCTCAGCTTCCCCTCAGCCTCATTTTCGCAACGTGAAATTCTTTCAGTTTGCGTGAAGATTAATCATCCCCTGCCTTCATTTTAACGTTGACACTTTGTTCTCTTTCCGTCATTTTCTATCTATACGTTTAGACGTCCAAACGTCCATTATAACGAACCATAATCAAAACGCAGTGATCCATGAGGTAGTGTTTATGAGCTTTTTCCACGCAAACCAGCGCGAAGCGCTGAATCAGAATCTGGCTGAATTACAGGGTCAGATTAACGTTTCTTTCGAATTTTTCCCGCCTCGTACCAGCGAGATGGAAGATACGTTGTGGAGCTCTATTGATCGTCTCAGCAGCCTCAAGCCTAAGTTTGTCTCTGTGACTTACGGCGCGAACTCCGGCGAGCGTGATCGTACACACAGCATCATCAAAGGCATTAAAGAACGTACCGGTCTGGAAGCGGCACCTCACCTGACCTGTATCGATGCCAGCCGCGATGAACTGCGTCAGATCGCGCGGGATTACTGGGACAGTGGCATCCGCCACATTGTGGCTCTGCGTGGCGATTTGCCGGCAGGCGGCGGCAAGCCGGAAATGTACGCCACCGATCTGGTGCATCTGCTGAAAGAAGTGGGCGACTTTGATATTTCCGTCGCAGCCTATCCGGAAGTGCATCCTGAGGCCAAAAGCGCGCAGTCAGATCTGATTAACCTGAAACGTAAAATCGATGCCGGTGCGAACCGCGCCATCACGCAGTTCTTCTTTGATGTGGAAAGTTACCTGCGTTTCCGCGACCGCTGCGCCGGTCAGGGGATTGACGTGGAAATCGTGCCTGGCATCCTGCCGGTGTCTAACTTCAAACAGCTGACCCGCTTTGCGACGATGACCAATGTGCGTGTACCGCACTGGATGAACAGCCAGTTTGAAGGGCTGGATGACGACGCCGAAACCCGCAAAATGGTCGGTGCCAATATCGCGATGGACATGGTGAAAATCCTCAGCCGCGAAGGCGTGAAGGACTTCCATTTCTACACCCTGAACCGTGCAGAAATGAGTTACGCGATTTGCCACACGCTGGGTGTGCGTCCAGACATCGCCGTGCCGGTTCGCGCTTAATCTTTTTGCCCGACACTGAATACAAAAAACCCGCGAATTCGCGGGTTTTTCTTGGGCTGATGTCAGCGAAAACTAGCCGGTATTACGCATACCCGCTGCCACACCGGCAATCGTCACCATCAGCGCCTGTTCGACGTTGGCATCCTGCTTGCCGTCTTTTTCCAGCTCGCGGGAACGGTGCAGCAATTCAGCCTGCAAGACGTTCAGCGGGTCAGTGTAGACGTTTCGCAGTGCGATGGATTCTGCAATCCACGGCAAATCTTCCATCAGATGATCGTCGTTAGAAATCGCCAGAATGACTTTGATGTCGCTTGCCAGCTGATCGCGCAACTGCTGACCGAGCGGCCACAATTCTTTCCCAACCAGACGATGATCGTAGTATTCCGCCAGCCACAGGTCAGCTTTCGCAAACACCATCTCCAGCATACCGATTCGCGTGGAGAAGAACGGCCAGTCGCGGCACATGGTTTCCAGCTCGTCGCGTTTTCCGTCATCAACCACAGCCTGCAAACCGGCACCGGCACCCAGCCAGGCTGGCAGCATCAGGCGGTTTTGCGTCCAGGCGAAAATCCACGGGATGGCACGAAGGCTTTCGACGCCACCACTGGCTTTACGTTTCGCCGGGCGTGAACCCAGAGGCAGTTTGGCCAGTTCCTGTTCCGGCGTTGCGGCGCGGAAGTAAGGCACGAAGTCTTTATTTTCGCGAACGTAGCCACGGTACATTTTGCAGGACACGTCAGACAGTTGTTCCATGATATCCACCCAGGCTTGTTTCGGCTCAGGCGGTGGCAACAGGTTGGCTTCCAGAATTGCAGAGGTGTACAGCGCCAGACTGCTGATGGTGACTTCCGGCAGACCGAATTTGAAGCGGATCATCTCGCCTTGTTCGGTAACGCGCAGGCCACCTTTCAGGCTGCCCGGAGGCTGAGACAATAACGCTGCCTGTGCCGGTGCGCCGCCACGGCCGATAGAACCGCCACGTCCGTGGAACAGAGTCAGGGCAATTCCGGCTTTCTCGCAGGTTTTGATCAGAGCATCCTGCGCACGATATTGCGCCCACGATGCGGCCATCACGCCCGCGTCTTTTGCGGAGTCGGAATAGCCAATCATCACCATCTGTTTGCCCTGAATGAAACCGCGATACCAGTCGATGCTCAGCAATTGCTTCATGACATCGTCGGCATTGTTCAGGTCGTCGAGCGTTTCGAACAGCGGCGCAACGGGCATCGGGAACGGACAACCGGCTTCTTTGAGCAGCAGGTGTACGGCCAGCACATCAGACGGCGTGCGCGCCATCGAGATGACATACGCTGCAATCGAGCCTTCCGGCGCTTCGGCAATCACCTGACAGGTATCGAGCACTTCTTTGGTGTTGGCGCTCGGTTCCCAGTGACGTGGCACCAGCGGACGTTTTGAGTTCAGTTCGCGGATCAGGAAAGCCTGTTTGTCGGATTCTGACCAGCTTTCGTAATCGCCAAGACCCAGATAACGGGTAATTTCTGCGATAGCGTCGGTGTGGCGGGTGCTTTCCTGACGCACGTCGATACGCACCAGCGGCACGCCGAAGCAGCGCACGCGGCGCAGGGTATCCAGCAACTGGCCGTTGGCAATAATGCCCATGTTGCAGGCCTGCAATGACTGGTAGCAGGCGTAAAGCGGCGCCCACAGTTGGTCATTTTTCACCAGCAAATCGTGCGGGCGTGCAACACGTTCGCCTTTCAGACGGGCTTCCAGATACACCTGAGTATTGGTCAGCTGCGAACGGAGCTGTTTCATGATTTCGCGGTAAGGTTCGATGATGTCCGCACCGCCGGCCAGCTCACGCAGTTCCGGTGTGCATTCGGTCATCGACAGTTCTGACACCAGCACCGCGATATCACGCAGGAACAGATCAGTCGCTTTCCAGCGGCTCAGCAACAGCACGTGACGGGTGATATCGGCGGTTACGTTCGGGTTACCGTCGCGGTCGCCACCCATCCAGGAGGTGAAGCGAACCGGCACGGCTTCCACTGGCATTTTGTAATCCAGTGAGGTTTCCAGCTGTTCGTTCAGTTCGCGCAGAAAAGCCGGCACGCCTTCCCACAGGCTGTTTTCGACTACCGCAAAACCCCATTTGGCTTCATCCACCGGAGAAGGGCGGTTTTTGCGGATTTCATCGGTATGCCATGACTGCGCGATTAACTGACGCAGGCGGCGCATGATTTGTTTGCGCTCGTAATCGGCCAGATCGTTATGGTCGAGCTGCTTGAGGCAGTTATTCACTTCCACCAGTTTGTGGATCAGCGTACGGCGGGCGATTTCTGTCGGGTGCGCGGTCAGCACCAGTTCGATAGAAAGCTGGTCAACGGCATCCCGTAACTGCTGCTCAGAGAGGTTTTTGGATTTCAGACGATCGAACAATTGCGCCAGCGCTTCAGGATTGCTGGCCGCTTCGCCGTGCGGCGAAATGCTGTGATATTGTTCAGCCACGTTGGCTAAATTCAGAAACTGGCTAAAAGCACGGGCAACAGGCAGCAGCTCATCGTTTGAGAGGTTTTGCAACGTTGACAGTAACTCCTGTCGATCCGCGTCATTTCCGGCACGGGAGGATTTCGACAGCTTACGGATTTTCTCAACACGATCCAGGATATGCTCTCCCAACGTATCTTTGATCGTGTCGCCCAGCAATTTACCTAAAGTACTGACATTACTTCGCATTGCGGAATATTGTTCGTTCATATTACCTCTGACCCGTTCTCTCGTTTAATTTTTATATTCTGTAAATAACTTTCACCCGTCAGGCATTCTTGCCCCGTTCACCCTGCCAACCTGGCCATACTTTTTAAATGCAGCACATGTTTTAACCCAAAAACCCCTGAACACTCACGTGAAAAATGGTCTTTTTGGCGATGTCGCTGAAATTTAATTACAACAGCGGCGATATCAGTTTGGCTAATCCACCTTTTGTACAGTATCAAAGGGCGCCCGTGAGCGCCCTGATTGTTTCTTCATCAATCCTTCATTCAGTATCAGTGATAACAGAAATGATGAACAACCTGAGAAATCAGCTCACGAGTCGGTTTAATGAACGCAGTATCAATATATTCATCTGGCTGATGCGCCTGATCGATAGAACCAGGTCCGAGCACCAGCGTCGGGCACAGTTCCTGAATAAACGGCGCTTCGGTGCAGTAGTTAACGATTTCCGTTTCCACGCCCAGTAATTTCTCGACCACCTGCACCAGCGGGTGATCCGGCGGACATTCATAGCCCGGGATCGGTGGATGCAGTTCTTCAATCACAATACGTCCCGGCCAGCGTTCGCTGACGGGGGCCAGTGCCTCGTTCAACAGACCATCAATGTCGGTCAGCGTCAGACCCGGCAGCGGGCGGATATCCATGTGCATTTCACAACAGGCACAAATACGGTTTGGTGCGTCGCCGCCGTTGATATAACCAAAGTTCATGGTCGGGTACGGGATCACGAAACCACTGTGGTTGTAACGGCTTTTCAGCGTATTGCGCAGCGTCATTAAATGGGTAATCGATTCGTGCATCAGTTCAATAGCGTTCACGCCGCGGGACGGATCACTGGAATGGCCGGACTGACCGGTGATGCGGATTGCATTCGACAGATGCCCCTTATGCGCACGAACCGGCTTGAGCGACGTGGGTTCACCGATGATCGCGCAGTCAGGGCGAATTTTGGCATTTTTAGAGAAATAGCTGGCACCGGCCATGGTGGTTTCTTCATCGGCGGTCGCCAAAATATACAGCGGTTTAGTCAGTTTGGTCAGATCGACATCACGCAATGAATCGAGGATGAACGCGAAGAAACCTTTCATATCGGCAGTCCCTAAACCATAGAGCTTATTTTCATGCTCGGTCAGGGTGAAAGGATCACGTGTCCAGCGGCCGTCATCGAACGGAACGGTATCGGTATGACCCGCCAGCAGCAACCCGCCTGCACCTTCACCGGTACTGGCTAACATGTTGAATTTATGGCGTGTTCCTGGCACGGGTTGCACTTCGACTTTGAAGCCTAAATCACCGAACCAGCCTGCCAGTAGATTGATTAACGTCTCATTGCTCTGGTCCAGTGCAGCGTCTGTGGCGCTGATGGAAGGGGTGGCGATTAACGCCCGGTAGAGCTCAATAAAAGGAGGTAATTTCATCTTCACTGTTGACAGCCTTTAGTTAGGGTAGTATTCATATTCATGCAATAATTGTGAATAAAAATACAATAAGCCAGCGCGTAAGGAAACCGGAAAAAAATTCATCCGGCCCCTACCCAAAAATTGAGAAGGTGAACAAGCCCTATGTTAAATACGCTGATTGTTGGTGCCACAGGTTATGCCGGAGCCGAACTCGCTGCTTACCTGAATCGCCACCCACATATGAACATAACCGGTTTAACGGTTTCAGCGCAAAGTGCAGATGCAGGAAAATTACTTTCTGATTTGCATCCTCAATTAAAAGGCATCGTCGATTTGCCTGTTTCGCCACTGACTGACGTGGCGGAAGCCGCGAAAGGTGTCGATGTGGTATTTCTGGCGACCGCGCATGAAGTCAGYCACGATTTAGCGCCACAGTTTCTGGCGGCGGGCTGCGTGGTGTTTGATCTATCCGGTGCTTTTCGCGTCAGCAAACCTGAGTTTTATACCGAATTCTACGGTTTTGAGCATCAGCATCTCGACCTGCTCGACCAAGCTGTGTACGGCCTGGCCGAATGGCAGGCTGACAAATTAAAAGACGCACAGCTGATCGCCGTTCCGGGCTGTTACCCGACCGCTTCGCAGCTGGCGCTTAAACCCCTTATCGAAAATGGTTTGCTCAATGACAGCCAGTGGCCGGTGATCAACGCCACCAGCGGTGTTAGTGGTGCAGGCCGTAAAGCCACGCTCGGCAACAGCTTCTGCGAAGTCAGCCTTCAGCCATACAAACTTTTCAGCCACCGTCATCAGCCAGAAATTGCCGAGCACCTTGGCGTGCCGGTGATTTTCACACCGCATCTGGGCAACTTCCCGCGCGGTATTCTGGCGACCATCACCTGCCGTCTGAACGCGGGTGTCACGGAGCAGGACGTGGCGGAAGCCTTCCATAATGCTTATCACGATAAACCGCTGGTGCGTTTGTACACCAAAGGCGTTCCGGCGCTGAAAGACGTGGTTGGCCTGCCGTTTTGCGATATCGGTTTTGCGGTGAAAGGCGAACATCTGATTGTGGTGGCGACGGAGGATAATGTGCTTAAAGGCGCGTCCGCGCAGGCGGTTCAGTGCATGAATATCCGTTTCGGCTTCCCGGAAACACAATCACTGCTTTAATACTTCGTCAGATTGTCAGCAAACAAAAAACAACCGCCCCTGAGCGTTTATTCAGACGTGCAGGGGTGTTAGATTAAATTAAATGTATTGTTATTAATTAACATTCTCAACCGGTCGGGGCGCGAACAGCTATGAATCCGTTAGTCATAAAATTAGGTGGTGTGTTGCTGGACAATGAAGAAGCGCTCGAGCGCCTGTTCATGGCGGTAGTGGCTTATCGTCAGGAATATCACCGCCCGCTGGTTATTGTTCACGGTGGCGGCTGCCTGGTTGACGAGCTGATGAAAAAGCTGAATCTGCCGGTGGTGAAAAAAGCCGGTCTGCGTGTGACTCCGGCTGATCAGATTGACATTATCACCGGCGCACTTGCTGGCAGCGCTAACAAAACCCTGCTGGCGTGGGCGGTTAAAAATCATATCAACGCCGTTGGCCTGTCTCTGGCAGACGGCGGTACTGTCAGCGTTACACAACTGGATGAATCACTGGGCTTCGTCGGTAAAGCCGAAGCGGGTAACCCGGCGCTGATTAACACGCTGCACGGCGCAGGCTACCTGCCGATTGTCAGTTCTATCGGCATCACCGCAAACGGCGAGCTGATGAACGTTAACGCTGATCAGGCTGCGACCGCACTGGCGGCCACGCTGGGCGCGGATCTGATCCTGCTGTCTGATGTCAGTGGCATTCTTGACGGCAAAGGTCAGCGTATCCCGGAAATGAGCGCAGAGAAAGCCGAGCAGCTTATCGCGCAGGGTATTATCACCGATGGCATGATCGTCAAAGTTCACGCTGCGCTGGACGCCGCCCGTTCTCTGGGACGTCCGGTTGATATTGCCAGCTGGCGTCATGCCGAACAATTACCGGCACTGTTTAACGGCGTCGCCATCGGCACACGTATTCTGGCGTAACGCACCGGCGGCGCATTCGGTATACCCTTTTCAAGGGCGCAGCATAGTGCGCCCTTTTGCATAAAAAATTCAGGAGCAGGAAAATGGCACTTTGGGGCGGACGTTTTACTCAGGCAGCGGATCAGCGGTTTAAAGAACTCAATGACTCACTGCGTTTCGATTACCGGCTGGCAGAGCAGGACATCGTGGGCTCAGTAGCCTGGTCCAAAGCGCTGGTGACCGTCAACGTATTAACCGCTGACGAGCAAATCCAGCTGGAAGAGGCGCTGACCGTGCTGCTGGAAGAAGTCCGTGCCAATCCCCGCGCTATTTTAGCCAGCGACGCCGAAGATATTCATAGCTGGGTCGAAGGTAAACTGATCGACAAAGTCGGTAATCTTGGCAAGAAACTGCATACCGGCCGCAGCCGTAACGATCAGGTCGCGACCGACATCAAACTGTGGTGTAAAGCGCAGGTGGTTGAACTGGGCGATGCATTGCATCATTTACAGCAGGCGCTGGTTGCCACCGCCGAAGCCAATCAGGACGCGGTGATGCCGGGTTACACCCATCTGCAACGCGCTCAGCCTGTGACCTTTGCGCACTGGTGCATGGCGTATGTTGAAATGCTGGCGCGTGACGAAAGCCGTCTGAAAGATACCCTGACCCGTCTGGACGTCAGCCCGCTGGGCTGTGGCGCACTGGCCGGTACGGCATATCCGATGGATCGCGAACAGCTGGCGGGCTGGTTAGGTTTTGCTTCTGCGACCCGTAACAGCCTCGACAGCGTTTCTGACCGTGACCATGTTCTTGAACTGCTGTCCAACGCGGCCATCAGTATGGTTCACCTTTCCCGTTTTGCCGAAGACCTGATCTTCTTTAACACCGGCGAAGCGGCGTTTATTGATTTGTCCGATCGCGTAACGTCAGGTTCCTCCCTGATGCCGCAGAAGAAAAACCCGGATGCGCTGGAGCTGATCCGCGGCAAATGTGGCCGCGTACAAGGCGCACTGACTGGCATGATGATGACCATGAAGGGCCTGCCGCTGGCGTACAACAAAGACATGCAGGAAGACAAAGAAGGGCTGTTCGATGCGCTCGACACCTGGATGGATTGCCTGAATATGGCGTCGCTGGTGCTGGACGGCATTCAGGTGAAACGCCCGCGTGCGAAAGAAGCTGCACAGCAAGGCTACGCTAATTCCACCGAACTGGCAGACTATCTGGTTGCCAAAGGCGTGCCGTTCCGCGAAGCACACCATATTGTGGGTGAAGCGGTGGTCGAAGCGATTAATCAGGGGAAGGCGCTGGAAGAATTGCCGCTGGCTGATTTGCAGAAATTCAGCAATGTGATTGGCGATGACGTTTACGCGATCCTTGAACTGCAATCCTGTCTCGACAAACGTGCCGCCAAAGGTGGCGTTTCTCCGCAGCAGGTCGCGCAGGCGATTGCCGATGCGAAAGCGCGTTTAGCGTAAAATAAAAAAGGCGGACCGAAGTCCGCCTGATTTTACTGTTTGGTTTCCCGACGCTTATTGTGCGACTTCGCACAACGCTTCTGTTTCTGAATGGAGGTAAACCTCCAGGTCGTCACTTCCCCCAATGTGGCGTCCACCGATAAAGACTTGCGGCACTGTCGCCCGCCCTGTCACGGCGCGCAGACTGACGGTGGTCGCGTCTTTACCTAATACAATTTCTTCGTACTGAATGCCGCGTTCCTGCAACATTTGTTTGGCTTTCGCACAGAACGGACAGCCCGGTTTGGTGAATACGGACACGGATTCTTGTACTTTAAATTCTGGTGCCAGATATTTGAGCATGGTGTCTGCATCAGACACTTCAAACGGGTCACCCGGTTTGTTTGGCTCAACGAACATTTTCTCGACTACACCATTGCGCACCAGCATGGAATAACGCCATGAACGCGGGCCGAAGCCTAAATCCGCTTTCTCAACCAGCATGTCCATGCCTTTGGTGAATTCACCGTTACCGTCCGGAATGAAAGTGATGTTGGACGCGTTTTGTTCGGCTTTCCAGGCGTTCATCACGAAGGTGTCATTCACGGAAACGCACAGAATGCTGTCGACGCCGTGGTTTTTAAAGACCGGAGCCAGTTCGTTGTAACGTGGAAGATGGCTTGAAGAGCAGGTCGGGGTGAAGGCTCCCGGTAATGAAAACACAATCACTGTTTTATTTTTAAACAGCTGCTCGCTGCTGAGATCTACCCACTGGTCGCCCTGTCGGGTGTGAAAAGTAACGTGCGGTACGTGTTTCCCTTCCTGGCTTGCAAACATGAATAACCTCTTAATTAATCAATAAAATACAAAATATTTTCGGCATTGCCGTTTCGCTGGGAGGCATTATTCACAATAATGGTTGATAGATATAATCGTTGATTGCTATCTTATCTATCGTTAACAGCTATCTCATTGCCTTTTAGGGACTGGAGGAAAAATGAACATTCGCGATCTAGAGTATCTGGTGGCGCTGGCGGAGTTCCGTCACTTTCGCCGCGCAGCAGATTCATGCCATGTCAGTCAGCCGACGTTAAGCGGTCAGATTCGTAAACTGGAAGATGAACTTGGCGTTATGTTGCTTGAAAGAACCAGCCGCAAAGTGTTGTTTACACAAGCCGGTTTGTTGCTGGTGGATCAGGCGCGCACGGTGTTACGTGAAGTGAAAGTTCTGAAAGAGATGGCAAGCCAACAGGGTGAAGCGATGTCCGGGCCGATGCATATCGGGCTGATCCCGACCGTCGGGCCTTATTTGCTGCCCCAGATTATTCCTTCGCTGCACAAAACCTTCCCGAAGCTGGAAATGTATCTGCACGAAGCGCAAACCCATCAGTTACTGGCTCAGCTGGACAGCGGAAAACTCGACTGTGCCATTCTGGCGCTGGTGAAAGAGAGCGAAGCGTTTATTGAAGTGCCGCTGTTTGATGAGCCGATGAGGCTGGCGATCTACGACGATCATCCATGGGCATCTCGCGATCGTGTGGCGATGGCCGATCTGGCCGGTGAAAAACTGCTGATGCTGGAAGACGGGCACTGCCTGCGTGATCAGGCGCTCGGTTTCTGCTTCCAGGCAGGCGCGGATGAAGATACCCATTTCCGGGCAACCAGTCTGGAAACGCTGCGTAATATGGTGGCGGCGGGAAGCGGGATTACGTTGCTGCCATCACTGGCTGTGCCCAATGAGCGCAGCCGTGACGGCGTGACGTATCTGATGTGTGACAAACCGGAACCACGACGCACCATCGCGCTGGTATATCGTCCCGGTTCGCCACTGCGCGGGCGTTACGAGCAGCTGGCGGAAGCCATCAAAGAGCACATGCAGCCTTACATGGACCGAACTGCAGTCTTAAAACAGGCGGTTTAAGCCGTTCAGTGCCGCAACGCGATAGGCCTCTGCCATGGTCGGATAGTTGAAGGTGGTATTAACGAAATACTCGATAGTATTCCCTTCACCTTTCTGTTCCATGATGGCCTGACCGATGTGAATAATCTCGGCGGCGCGTTCACCAAAGCAGTGAATTCCCAGAATTTCTTTGGTCTCACGGTGGAACAGGAGCTTCAGACTACCCACGTTCATGCCTGCAATTTGTGCGCGTGCCAGATGTTTAAACTGTGCGCGGCCCACTTCGTAGGGCACTTTCATCGCTGTCAGTTCCTGTTCGGTTTTACCCACGGAACTGATTTCAGGAATGGTGTAAATACCCGTCGGAATGTTTTCTATAAGGTGGACTTTCGCTTCGCCCTGAATCATGGCCTGCGCGGCGATACGTCCCTGATCGTAAGCCGCTGATGCCAGGCTTGGATAGCCAATGACGTCACCGACCGCATAAATATGCGACAGCGCAGTCTGATACATGCTGTTCACTTTCAGCAGCCCGCGGCTGTCAGCTTCCAGACCAATGTTCTCCAGACCCAGTTTATCGGTGTTACCTGTGCGCCCGTTGGCATACAGCAGTGCATCAGCTTTCACTTTTTTACCGGATTTAAGATGCATGATCACACCGTCTTCCACGCCTTCGATCATCTCGAACTCTTCGTTGTGGCGGATAACCACACCGTTATTCCAGAAGTGATAGGACAGGGCGTCTGACATTTCCTGATCGAGGAAAGACAACAAGCGGTCACGGGTGTTGATTAAGTCCACTTTGACGTTCAGACCGCGGAAGATCGACGCATATTCGCAGCCGATTACACCCGCTCCGTAGATAATCACGTGGCGTGGCTCATGGCTCAGTTCAAGAATGAGATCGCTGTCGTAAATCCGCGGATGGCCAAAATCGACATTGGCTGGCCGGTAAGGACGGGAGCCGCAGGCAATAACGATGTTATCAGCGGTAATTTGTTCGTGTGTGTTATCGGCATAGCGGATGCTGATGGTGTTGGCATCCACAAAACTGGCATCTCCGGAAAACAGCTGGCATTGGTTTCTCTCATAGAAACCCTGGCGCATACGTGTTTGCTGATTAATAACCGAATCGGCGTGACGCAGGATGTCCGGGAAACTCGAACTCATAGTGCGGGAGTTATCACTGTAGAGCGGGTTTTGGTTAAATTCGATGATTCTGCTGACGGCGTGGCGTAATGCTTTGGAAGGGATAGTTCCCCAGTGAGTACATCCGCCACCGACGTTGTTATAGCGTTCGATGACAGCAACCCGGGCGCCTTGTTTAACCAGTCCCATCGCGGCGCCTTCTCCGCCAGGGCCTGAGCCAATGATGATGGCATCAAAATGTGAGTGCAGTGGCATGGTTCGAAACCTATTTTTATACAAAATCACAACGAGAAAGTAACATATTACACCTATTTACCCCACATGCAGTTGTCATTTAATGGTAATGCAGCAACATTCTGACCCACTTTATGCTGTTGTATCTTTGGCTCCGGCCGTTAAAATTTTTGGTATAGTGAAGCGATATCGGGCGAATAATCAAAAAGAAGAATACTATCCGGATGAAGGTTATGGGCGTAAGAGCACAACAAAAAGAGCGCACGCGCCGCTCACTGATTGAGGCGGCTTTTAGCCAGCTTAGTGCCGAGCGTAGCTTTGCCAGTCTGAGTCTGCGTGAGGTTTCCCGCGAGGCAGGCATTGCGCCAACCTCCTTTTACCGGCACTTTCGCGATGTGGATGAACTGGGTCTGACAATGGTTGATGAAAGTGGTCTGATGCTGCGTCAGCTGATGCGCCAGGCACGCCAGCGCATTGCGAAAGGGGGCAGCGTGATCCGCACATCCGTCTCCACGTTTATGGAATTCATCGGTAACAATCCCAACGCATTCCGCCTGTTGTTACGTGAACGCTCCGGTACGTCATCGGCGTTTCGTGCCGCCGTCGCCCGTGAAATTCAGCATTTTATTGCGGAACTTGCCGACTATCTGCAACTCGAAAACCATATGCCGCGCAGTTTTACTGAAGCGCAGGCTGAAGCCATGGTGATCATCGTTTTCAACGCCGGGGCGGAAGCGCTGGATGTGGATATTGCACAGCGCCGCCAGCTGGAGGAACGCCTGGTGTTGCAGCTGCGGATGATTTCCAAAGGCGCATATTACTGGTATCGCCGTCAGCAGGAACGGACGGCTGTGACCCCCCTCACTAATATGACCCGAGGTAAAGAAGATGACCGAACAACCGAACCAGGATAATGGCACTCTGGTTTTGGCTTTGATTGCCGGGCTGTCAATTAATGGCACTTTCGATGCGTTATTCAGTTCTGTCGTAACGTTTTCGATCTTCCCGATCATTTCTCTGGTGTTAGCGGTGTATTGCCTGCACGTTCGTTACCACCGCGGTGAAATGCCGAAAGGGTTACCGGTTCTGGCCGCAGCCTGCTTCCTGCTGGGTCTGTTACTGTACAGCACCATCGTGCGCGCAGAATACCCTGAACTGGGCTCAAACTTCCTGCCGTCGCTGATTTGTGTGGCACTGATCTTCTGGATAGGTCTGAAGCTGAAAAAACGTAAGTCTTCCGCTCAGTAGTCCTTCCTCATAAGCCAACGAGGCAATCTGCGGATTGCCTTTTTTTATATCCAGTCCATTTAATGAACTGTCATTTCATTAATATCAAACCTATGTTCAATATTTAGAGATTGATCGCCCACTTCTTCATTTCTTTGCCATAAAGTCCGTTTGAGTGGCAAAAACCAAAAGGTTTTCATTCCTGCTCCTCGTTAATTTGAATCATGGCCGGACGAAGTATTTTCGTTCGCATTCAGCCTACGCCTATAGGTGATTTAACAGAGGCAACACGGCAATGAAAACACGTAAAATCGGATTCTTTAATTACATCGCTTACGGGTCAGGCGATTTTCTCGGGGCGGGTACGACAGCTCTGACTGCGGCGTGGCTACTCTATTTTTACACCACGTTTTGCGGTCTTTCGCCCATTGAAGCGACCTTTATTTTTGCCACCGCGCGCGTAGCCGATGCGGTGCTGAGCCCGCTGATGGGGTATCTCACTGATAATTTCGGCAACACCTGGCTCGGCAAGCGTTTTGGCCGCCGCAAGTTCTTCATCCTGCTCGGTATTCCTTGTGTGTTCAGCTACAGCTTCATGTGGGTGGGAGACATGGGATATGTCTATTATCTGCTGACCTATCTGCTGTTCGATATCGTCTACACCATGATTCTGGTGCCGTATGAAACACTGGTGCCGGAAATGACCGATGATTTCAAACAGAAAACTAAATTTTCCGGCGCCCGTATCGCTCTGGCACAGTTGTCAGCGATTCTGGCGGCCTTCCTGCCGGGGATTCTGTTGCAGCATTTCGGCAAAGATAATGCCATTTCCTTCTTCTATTCGAGCCTGGTCTTTGCGGTAATTTGCGCATTCGTTCTGACACTGGTGTATTTCTTTACCTGGGAAAGACCGGAAGAGCTCAAATCTGAAGCCACGAAGAAAATTGAGCGCGAACGTCAGCAACTGACGCTGGCGCAGAGCCTGAAACGTCTGAAAGTGGAATTATCCTCGACGCTGCGCATCAAGATTTTCCGTCAACATCTGGGGTTATACCTTGGCGGGTATATCGCGCAGGACGTGTTTAATGCCGTCTTCACCTATTACGTCGTGTTCGTGCTGATGCAAAGTGCTGCAATTGCCTCCAACCTGATGGGCATGATGGCCATCCTGCAATTCGTGGCGGTAATTGGC
>NZ_JBFUHK010000026.1:0-56207 GCF_056402435.1 Rahnella sp. P4_A8
ACCCTGTCATAAGACAGCGTTATGGAGGTATTTATTGCCGCTTCTGCCGTTTCCCGTGCATTACCTCATCGCTTTCATCATATAAACACTCAGCGGATCCGGGGACAACGCATAGTCGCCAAACGCTTCTGTCCGGCAATAACCCAGTTTTTCATACAGCGTGATGGCTTTTTCCTGAAACACACCCGTTTCCAGAAACAGGTCTTTGTACCCCAACGCTTTCAGTTTCTTTTCCATTGCGGCAATCAGTAATGAGGCAATGCCCTGACCGCGATACAGCGGGCTCACGTAAACACGTTTCATTTCCGCGAGGCCGTGTTTTGTGATAAACAGACAGGCGCAACCGGCCCAGTCATCATCAACCCTCGCCATAAAACACGTGATCTCACCTTCATCAAGTTCAGTGATGTTAATTCCCTGAAACGATTCCGGCGGGTAGAGCGGATATTGATAGGCATCCAGCTCAGCAATCAGTCGTGTCAGATGCGGATGAGTCGCATCGGTTTCAAAAATCTGGGCACTCACAGCGCAGGCTCTCAATGTAACAAAGTGGATTTATATTTTTAACTTAAATCACCCCGAAAACAAGGGACTGGCAGGCAGAAGTGTGGCGGAAAACCGCCTTTGCGTAAGAAGAGTGTAAAATTTAATTATGTTCCTGATACGTCTGTCAGAGTTATCCGATTTTAAGTGCCTCCGCTTCATTTTATACATGTTCTTTATTTCTTTTATGTAACATTCATCCCGAGTGATTAATGTATGCGATGAAATAACCTGGAGTGATTAATGATTTGCGTGTTATCGCGCTGGGGGAAAGGAAGTATATTATAAGAGGTTGATTGAAAGGATAAAATTATGGCTGTCTATCCTGTTGGCGTTTTTGTCACGCTTACTTTTACACCAGGTTTATTTGAAATTGTCGCTGTTCTGGATGAGGTTAAACCAGTGCAATATCAGGTCATTAACGTTGAAACGGGCAATGTGATCAGGGTGAATGAACACTTTATCCGCGGCATCGTGAAGCCTTAGTGATTTGTATTAAATGACGATGAACTCAGGAGGCCGGGCAATACTGTTTGCCCGGCCTTTCGTTTTTAGTCCGGCATCAGGTTGTTAAAATCCTCTTCATACAGGCTGCGGCATTCTTCCATAAACTCCGGGTATCCCAGTTCTGAGGTCTGAACTTCACGGCCAAGTCGCTTTTCCAAATCTTCGTGAAACCACTCAAATTCGCCATGCAGGATGCCGGTAAATCCGGTCAGTATGATGCATTGCTGTGGCGTCAGTTTTTTCACAGGGGTTCCTCATGATTTTCGGGGGGCAAAAGACGGTTACGCCAGCTCTTGCGCAATATAAATGTTGAAAGAGAGAAGTGCTTCACGCCGGTATCCGGCAGGACGCGGCAATATATTCTATCCTCTAATTAATTCCACTGGAAAACAAGGAGTCACATATGGATCAGGATCTGTTTGAACAGGCACCGCTGCCGCTGCTTACCCGGTTTGAGATCGGTGACAGGGTCAAGTTGCTGACGTTTCCGGTAGGCGTACATCCGGCCAGCTATCAGCTTGATGTGGCGATCACCAGAATTCATGATGGTGAATTTGAAGGTGAAATTGTGCGCATTGCGCCACTTGGCCGTCTGGGGCATCACGAGGCGCATTTTACGGTGGGCGGGCATGTTGAATTTTTCGCCCGCAACATTCAGGGGATGGCGGCCTGAAAGTCAGGTGGCTCCTGAAAACAAAACCCCGCGTTAATGGCGGGGTTTATGGCTTTCAAAAAACAATTTTTACATCAGGGGTTTCACGTGCTTGGTGAGCGCCTGGGTGGTTAATTCGTCGGCTTTAATTTTCGAACAATTTCCACAATAGCCCACAAGATACCAGTTCCCGTCTGCGCCTTTTTCCGGATTAACTTTGTAGCGTTCGTTACGTTTACCGTAAAACTCGCGTTCCGCGTTCTGTGCTGCGTCTTCCCAAAAGCACAACGAAAACTGATGTTGTTTATCAACATGCCGTTGTCCGTTGCGGCTTCCGCCAACCAGTAAATAATGATATTCAGACATGCATCCTCCTTTTCCCAATACGGGCAATTATCCTGACAACAAGTGTAAAACTCGTTTCACCTGGAAAAGCTCATCCGAAAGACTGCAAAAACTTCAAAGGGCGTGCTGAAGACAACCCGTCGCACAATTCTTATTCCTCTAAAATTATAGAGCACGATCTTACTTGGGTATGGAAAAGCGGGAAAAATGTGACCATTATCACTTTTTATTTTTTAACGAGTGTGATGCGCCTCTTACAACAAATTCATCTGTTGTGCGTTGTTCGGTGTGTCTGAGATTTTTTTGTTAGATTTTCGTTCTTTAGCGACCGGAGCAGGGCGCTGCATTTCCTGATGAAGCCAGTGCAAAATCACCGTCACGGCATAGTGCTGCTGTGCGGGTGTCATAGCCGTATGTGCGGGGATGTGATGCCACTTTTCCAGACAGCCGCGACAGCAGGTGGCCGTTGCGTGCTGGGCAATGAATACCGGGTGACCGCGCATCGGCGTCTGTTTTCCATCCTGCTCTGGCTCTGTCGGGGCAAGGCGCTTAGCAATGAAATCCGCCGCGTGCTGGCTGACCGTCTCCGGCCCTTTATCCTGGCAATACCGGTACTCTTTGGCACCGAGATGGAAACGCTGACGGAAAGGTGAAGCGGCCAGGCGCTTAAAAACATGATCGATGGAAAACATAATCTGGATGTCCGGGTCAATTCTAGGCGCAGAAATAGCGGCGTTAATCACATCATCAGTCGCCATCAGCGGCTGCCAGACCATGTTAGTCTGGCCTGACTATTCCACTCCCGCAGGAACCTGCAATGGCAGAAAAACATGTTATAGATTTGGTCATGTCGGTCAACAAGCAAGCTGAAGAAACTGCCATGCAACAGATAATGCTGCGAAACTTTATCATTGTGATGTGTCGCAGTATGACCGACGAACAAAAGAATCAGGTGAGATGGCAGATGCGCCAGATCCACCAGGTGTCGGATGCTGAACACCGCAACGGCGATACCGACATGCTGGAAAAAACACGGCGGGATGTTGAAATTATGCTGGAGCTGATCAATTAGGTTTCATCTGATGCCCGTTTCATTTCTCATGCGCTATCGTTAACACAATGATAACCAAAGGGAGAGTAAGATGGGATTCTGGAGAGTATTGATCACAATTCTTGTGCCGCCATTGGGCGTATTGATTGGCAACGGTTTCGGCGGTGCGTTTCTGCTGAACATTATCCTGACACTTTGCGGTTACCTGCCGGGTCTAATCCACGGATTTTGGGTGCAGACTCGCAAATAACACTTTGTCTTGCAATAACACTGGCTTGCAATAACACAGTCTTGCCGTTATCTGATCCCGGTCAGCAGGCCGGGTTCAGGATATTAAGAGGACATTCAGTGCAGGCAAACTCAAAACAGAGAGAAGAGAAGGACGACCGGCAGACTCATCGGCCAGGTAAATCCGATAATGCCGGAAGTTAACAGTCTTATTTTTATCGTATCGCGGCTCACCAGCAAAGTGAACAGCACCGCAATGCCCAATCCGCCCCAGTAAATTGTTTTAATCACTTCCCACCAAACGTGCACAACTCACTCCTGCCCATGAATAAAATAACGGCGTGTATGATATTCCGTTAACATCTGGTAATCAAATATTGTGTGATGTTACTCAAGGTTTTGTATTGTGTCTGTTTGGCGCGAGTTGTTATATGTTGTCGATTGTGAGCAGCGCAGGGGTAGAAAGGGGGCGTAAATGACCACGGATGGCGGTAGGGGCGAATCCAAAACGTTTCCGGAAACGCTCGGCAAAACGCGAGCCGCTTTCATAACCTACCTGATGTGCAATATGTGAAATGGCCAGATCGGTGCATTGCAACAACCGCAGTGCGTGGGTCATGCGTACATCGATCATCAGATTTCGCAGCACACAATTTTCGCCCGCAAGACGTCTGCGCAACATCACTTCATTCATCATCAGCTTTTCTGCCACTTCGGCGGCGGTAAATGATTTATGCAGATTATTGACTAATAATTCACGTACGTTATCTGTCACGCTTTCACTGTGCTGTACGGAATACCGCACACCCAGTTGCGACAGCCAGAGTAACTGTTCGAGCATGCGGTGGCGGGTTATCGGTGCGGGCAGACCATGGTGCCAGAGAATGGCTGAGTGAGTGTCGGTAAAACTTTGTTTGAACGCACCGGGGATGTGCGGAATGACTTGCAGGGTATTAACAGCAAGAAGTGGCGGGCTGAAGCCGGTTGCGTGCAGGCCTGCATCACTGAGTAACTGATGATCCCATGCCATGATGGCGCAGCTGAAAGGGCCATTTCCGGATAAATGGTGAGTCATGCTCAACGTTTGTCCACTGTTAAGCACCAGCATTTCGCCAGCCTGCAGTGTGACTTGCTGTGCCTGATCCGTAATTGAGAGGCTTCCGTTCTGAATGAGAACCAATTGTGGCTTATCAATATAAACATCATGAATAAAAAGTTCACTATGCTGAATAAGCAGAGAAATGGTTCCTATCCCTGGAGTCACTTTTATTTTACGAACCATGATGATGATGCCCGAAAATGACGACGGCAACCTGTAGTGTGCTGCCTGATAAATAATTCCCGCTTTGCTAATACAAACAGGCTGCCGGTTAATATGTGTAAGTTATGGGAGCAGACAGAGAGAACTAGCCCTGGCAGCCAGGCGCTCTCTGCCTCTGAAACCTTATTTTTGCACAAGAAATATTGGAAAGAAAACAAACAAATATTTAATAATTATTGGCGATCGCCGAAGGCAATCGAACGGAGGTCAATTTTTCCGTAAGTCGTATTCACTTGTTGTTGTCGGGACGACTGACCAATCAGCTCGGTGAGTTTATTCATCCGGGCTTGTAACAATGTTTTAATCGTATTTTCGTTATCAAGAATAATGCGCAAATAGCGGCGGACATCATTCTGAATCATTACCGATGTCTGTTCTGACATCGGTAACCGGGTCGTGGCTTCGACTGCTTTGACGTAACTGACTTCGAGCTCAACCAGCTCATCCCATTTCTCTTCTCTCGCCAGCCGCAACATCTGCTCGCTTAAAGACAGGATCAGTTGATATTCATTAACCAGATACTGATGTTGATCCATTATATTGGTCCTGCGACGGGTGGTAGTTTGGGCCGATTTGCCGCCAGGCATCGGCGATATTTTCAAGCAAGGTCAGCACCTCAGCGATGGCCTCTTGATCGTTGTGTAAATTTGCATGCAATAAACGACGGACCATATAGGAATAAAGCGCTTCGAGGTTATCCACTAATTCAGGATCGCCTTTTTCACGACTTAATCCGGCTTTCAGTCCGCTGTCGATAATGTTAATTGCCATAGACAGTGATTTGCCTTTTTCGGCAATGCTGCCCTGCTGGATAAAAATACGAGCACGGATCAGGGCGCTGCGCGCCCCGTCGAATAACATCGTCACCAGCTGATACGGAGTGGCGCTCATGACGCCACTTTCAAGGCCTACCTGTGCGTAGGCCTGAGTTCCTTTTGCATTATACATATTCAGTTTCCTTACTAGCTTGAACTTGATGAGGACATAGCTTCGAACTGCTGCGTCAGATAATCCGCTGTGCTGTTGAGCTTCTGGATCGAGACATCAAGTGCCGTGAATTGCGTTTTATAACGGGCGATGGTGTCGTTAATGCTGGTGTTCACCTTGTTGTACTGCTCGGTGAGGCTTTTCAGCGTGGTGTTCACAGCCGTCTGGGCATTAGCAATCGTACCGGTGCTGGTGTTCAGGAACCCGCTGTTCAGGTTGCTGATGTTGGTCATCACGCCGGTGGTTTTGCCGTCACCTACCATCATGGTCTGCACAGCATTCGGGTTACTGGTTAACGCGGCACTCAGCTTGGTGCTGTCAACTTCCAGCTTACCGGTGTCCGGGTCAGTGGTAATACCGATACTCTGCAATGAACTTACTGAACCAGAACCCGAGACGCCGGTGATCGCTGACTTCAGACGTGTCTGGATGGTACGCAGTGCGCTGTCACCCAGTAATGCGCCGTTGGTACTGTCAGCCGTATCGGTGTTCGTCGCGGTGGCTGTGAACTTGGTCAGGCTGGAGAACGTATCCTGCAACTTGTTATACGCATCAACAAAAGTCTGGATAGCAGTTGTTGCTGTGGAGGTATCTTTCGCCACTGTCAGCGTTGCTGCGGTTGTGGTCGTGCCGGTCAGATTTAACGTAATCCCGTCCTGCGCATCACTGATGGTGTTGCTTTGACGTTCCAGATCGATGCCATTAAAGGTCAGCTTGGCATTGCCTGCTGTGGCATTTTCGGTCATCGCACCGGTGCCGGTGGATGAGTTATATCCGATAATATTATTCAGCTGGTCATCACCGGTGACGCTGACGGTCATTTCTGAATTGGTACCGGTATTGTTCGCGCTCAGTACCAGCTTGTAGCTGCTGTCATCCACTTTGACGATACTGGCCGTGACACCGCCACCGGCTTTATTGATCGCATCACGAACACCGGTCAGTGAAGTCTGATCATCGGTCAGTTTGATGCTCAGTGGTTTACTGCCGTCGCCCTGGCTGATGGTCAGGGTACGGGTATTATCAGTGGTCGTGGCGCCCAGTGCGGTTTTATTGCTCGACTGCGTGGCAGAAACCAAAGACTGCGCAGAGGCCAGCTGTGTCACGGAAACGGAATATTTACCCGCCGCGGCGCCGGTGCCGGTTGTCACACTGAACGCAGACGTGTTGCTCGACGAAGCCGTGGTCGCCCCGTAAGTATTGGTCGATGACAATGCGGTCGCAGCGTCAGAAAAAGTTTGTAATGCGCTTTGGAGCGTGCCATAGGCCGTCAGTTTGGCGCTATAGCTGGTTTGTGCCGCGGTGATCGGGGTTAAACGTTTTTTTTCTGCAGTCGTCAGGTTATCCAGCAGGTCTGAAAGTTGTAAACCTGAACCGATACCTAATGAAGAGATAGTGCCTGAAGTGGCCATAATTATCCTTTACAGTTTGATTGCCCTGAGTACGTGAATTTACAGTCGCCTTCGCTTCGTTCACCGGTTTTCCTGACGGATGTCAGGTAACGGGTTCACTCCCTCGCCGCTTACTGCAACTCCAATGACTTTAGGTATAAAAGAGTCTTTAAGCCCTATCGGCACGACGGAGAAAAAGTTTAATAGATCACAACAAAAAGTAATGGCGTGAATAGGCGGTATAAGGAAGGGTAATTCTCAAAGTAAGAAAACCGGATTTTTTGAGAAATAATTCTAAAGGTTACCGCAGTACCGCCGATACAAGTTTGGACGGTGATGAACGCCGTGGGCAATAAGCCCGAACCCTTAACCAGATTTGAAGGAATACACTCATGGCTCAAGTTATCAATACCAACACGCTGTCTCTGATGACTCAGAACAACCTGAACAAATCCCAGTCCGCTCTGAGCACCGCTATCGAGCGTCTGTCCTCCGGTCTGCGTATCAACAGCGCAAAAGACGATGCTGCTGGTCAGGCGATTGCTAACCGCTTCACTTCTAACATCAACGGTCTGACTCAGGCTTCACGTAACGCCAACGACGGTATCTCTGTTGCGCAGACCACTGAAGGTTCACTGAGCGAAATCAACAACAACTTACAACGTATTCGTGAGCTGTCTGTTCAGGCTGCTAACGGCACCAACTCCGATTCCGACCTGACCTCAATCCAGGACGAAATCACTTCCCGTCTGTCTGAAATCGACCGTGTATCTGGTCAGACTCAGTTCAACGGCGTGAACGTACTGGCCTCTAACCAGACGATGAAAATCCAGGTTGGCGCTAACGATGGTCAGACTATCGACATCGACCTGCAGAAAATCGACTCTACCACTCTGGGTCTGAACGGTTTCTCAGTAGCAAGCAACGCACTGAAAACCAGCGATGCAATCACTCAGGTTGGCGCAAGCGGCTCCCTGAAAAACGTTGACCTGTCTGCAGCGGCAACTTCTCTGGGCCTGGACGCAAGCAAACTGTCTCTGAAAAACGTTCAGACAGCAGCTGGCGCAGCGACTGCAACTTACGTTGTTTCTGATGGTACCAGCAACTACGCTGCATCTGTAGATGACGCAACTGGCGCTGTAACACTGAACACCACTGACGTTTCTTACACTGACACTGACAACGGTGTTACTGCAGGTACTCAGACTGGCAAACTGGTTAAAGTTGGCGCAGACGCCACTGGCGCAGCGGTAGGTTACGTTACCGTTCAGGGTAAAGACTACAAAACTGCAGCTGGCGCTATCGTTGACGGCGGCGCTACCGGTACTGCGAACGTTGCAAGCACCATCGGCGACATCGCCAGTGCTGCTAACACCAACGCTTACACTGGCGTTGCGACTTCTGACCCACTGAAAGCAATCGACGCTGCTATCGCTAAAGTTGACACCTTCCGTTCTTCACTGGGTGCGGTTCAGAACCGTTTCGATTCTGCCATCACCAACCTGGACAACACCACGACTAACCTGTCTTCTGCACAGAGCCGTATTCAGGATGCTGACTACGCAACAGAAGTTTCAGCAATGTCTAAAGCACAGATCCTGCAGCAGGCTGGTACTTCAGTATTGTCTAAAGCTAACCAGGTTCCTCAGTCTGTACTGTCCCTGCTGCAATAATTGTCTTAGTCGACAAATTACGCAGTTCGGTTACAAACAGAACAAACCCCGCTCCGGCGGGGTTTTTTTTAACTAAAATTTACCATTCTTAAGGATTAATGCGGGGCATTCGCTGGTATAATTTAAGATAATCTTTATGTTGTGATTGTTTTTTAGTCAATCGTTTACGGTGTTACCGGCGGACGTCTGCAAACAGAATCTGCGAGACATAATCAAAATAACCGCGTTTTTCAGGCCTTATTCAGCCGATTGATTAGCGATTATCACTGGCACAATGATACTGACCCTAAATTTGCCAGGTTACGACAGTGAGCGATCTGTATACCGCCGACGGCGTGATAGACAAAAATTCTTTGTGGCAGCGCTATGTTCCGCTTGTGCGCCATGAAGCCCTGCGTTTGCAGGTGCGGCTTCCCGCCAGCGTAGAGCTTGATGATCTACTGCAAGCGGGCGGGATCGGCCTGTTAAATGCGGTTGAGCGTTTTGATGCGATGCAGGGGACGGCGTTTACGACGTATGCCGTTCAGCGTATTCGCGGCGCCATGCTCGATGAGTTGCGTAGCCGCGACTGGGTGCCGCGTAGTGTCAGACGTAATGCGCGTGAAGTGTCCCAGGCGATGCATAGCGCAGAACAGAAATTAGGGCGACCGCCGAGTGAAGGAGAGGTGGCGCAGGTGCTGGATATTCCCATTGAGGAATACCGGCAGATATTAATGGATACGAACAGTAGCCAGTTGTTTTCTTATGACGAATGGCGCGAAGAGCACGGCGATACTGCCGAGGCATTGATGGAAGGGCACGAAGAGGCCAACCCGTTACATCATCTGTTGGAGGGTAATTTACGCCACCGGGTGATGGAAGCTATCGATGCGTTACCTGAACGGGAGAAGTTGGTACTTACGCTTTACTACCAGGAAGAGTTGAATTTAAAAGAGATCGGGGCGGTGCTGGACGTCGGGGAATCCCGTGTAAGCCAGCTCCACAGTCAGGCGATTAAGCGTTTGCGAACACGCCTGGCCAACGACCACTGATCCGCTTTTTCCTGGCCGGTTATACATTTTATATCCCTTATCAGGAATAAATTTATGCCAGCGGGAATCAAAACAAGGCCTTTAAGCCGTTATCTTAAAGATTTTAAACACAGTCAGACTCATTGCTCACAGTGTGCAAAAGAACTCGACAGGATGGCACTGGTGTTTCGCGGGCAAATCATCAATAAAGAGGCCATCGCCAAGATGGACCAGCCTATTGATGATGACGTGTGGCACAACCTGTCGCAGGAACTGACCGCACTGTGTCGTTTTTGCAGTGAGATAAGCTGTAACAGCCATTCGTCCTATTTTGACATTATGGCGTTTAAGCAATATCTGTTTGAGCAGACTGAGATGAATCACAGCACGGTGCGCGAGTATGTTGTCCGCCTCCGCCGTCTGGATGAAATCCTCTCTGCAAACAACTATCCTCTGGATAAACTTTCAGGGGACAGTATCCACCAGCGGATCATCAATGATTTGCCGGTGGCGGGTCATGACAACTACCGTATTGCCCTGCGCAAATACGACCAGTATCTGGCCTGGCAGAAATCCGCGTAATCGGATCTCAGACAGACTGACACGCAATGCACAAACAGGCTCCTCCGGGAGCCTGTTTTTTTGTCTTGAATCTGTCCGCAGTTTCTATAAATTCTTTATATACTTACTCAATAACCTGTCTCTAAACTCAAACCAACTTCGACTATAACGACTTCGTGCGGCACCGTGCTGTGCGTCAGGGGAACATCGTGCCTGCTAAAATTTCTTTGCTTAAAACCCGGCTGGAAGCCTTCGATCGGATCGATTTACTGGGCAGCGCCACGCCGCTGGAAAAACTGCATCGTCTTTCCGAATACGCCGGACGTGACATTTACATTAAACGCGATGACATCACGCCGCTGGCGATGGGCGGTAACAAGCTGCGCAAACTGGAATATCTGGCCGCCGCAGCGCTGGCAGAAGGTGCGGATACGCTGGTGACCGCTGGTGCCATTCAGTCAAATCATGTACGCCAGACCGCCGCCGTGGCCGCCAAACTGGGCCTGAAATGCGTTGCGTTGCTGGAAAACCCGATCGGCACCACCGAAGTCAATTATCTGAGCAACGGCAACCGTCTGCTGCTGGATCTGTTCAATGTGGAAGTGGTGATGTGCGATGCGCTTGATGACCCGATGGCGCAGCTTGCAGAACAAGCCGAACGTCTGGAAGCACAAGGTTTTCGTCCCTACGTCGTGCCGGTTGGCGGTTCCAATGCGCTTGGTGCACTCGGCTACGTGCAGTGCGCGCTGGAAATCGCCGAGCAGTCTTCGGCCAGTTTTGTGGATTTCAGTGCCGTGGTGGTGGCATCGGGCAGCGCCGGTACGCACGCTGGTCTGGCCGTCGCTTTGCAACATTTAATGCCAGACACGCAGTTGATTGGTGTGACAGTGTCGCGCAGTGCCGATGCCCAGCGTCCCAAAGTTGAAGCCATTGCCCGGGAAGTGACAACACAATTACAACTGGGTGAGAAAACGCCGTCAATTACCTTGTGGGACGAATATTTTGCGCCACGCTACGGTGAGCCGAATGAAGCCGGAACCGCCGCCGTGAAATTGCTGGCAGAGCAGGAAGCCATGCTGCTGGATCCGGTGTATACCGGCAAAGCGATGGCCGGATTGCTCGACGGTATAGCGCGTGGTTTGTTCCCGGATGAAGGCCCGATCCTGTTCATTCACACCGGCGGTGCACCGGCACTGTTTGCGTATCATCCGCAGGTTTAATACTCTAAAATCCGCTTATGCTTTTTTGAGCTAAGATTATAGAATTATATTCCTGATAACTGACGCAGCGGGTGCTACTGTGCGCAAATTCGTAGGGGATATAGCGTTCTATAACTAACTATAACTGAGGTGAATATGGGTTTTTCTACACTGCGTCGTCGTTTACTTCTGGGTGCTGTTGCGGTCACGCTGACAGCAGGCATGGTCAGCAATACTTTTGCTGACGAAGGGTTACTGAAGAAAGTCAAAGATCGCGGCACCTTGATTGTCGGGCTGGAAGGGACTTACCCTCCGTTCAGTTTCCAGGGTGAAGACGGCAAACTGACCGGCTTTGAAGTCGAGTTCGCCGATGCACTGGCGCAGCACATGGGCGTTAAAGCGAAACTGCAACCGACCAAATGGGACGGCATGCTGGCTTCGCTGGAATCCAAACGTATTGATGTGGTGATCAATCAGGTGACCATTTCGCCTGAGCGTGAGAAAAAATATGACTTCTCTACGCCATACACCGTTTCCGGTATTCAGGCGCTGACTAAAAAAGGTCAGGAAGGCACCATCACTAAACCTGAAGATCTGAAAGGCAAAAAAGTCGGCGTGGGTCTGGGCAGTAACTACGAGCAATGGTTGCGCGAGAATGTGCAGGGCGTGGACATCCGTACTTATGATGATGACCCGACTAAATATCAGGATCTGCGCGTAGGCCGTATCAACGCCATTCTGGTTGACCGTCTGGCAGCACTGGATCTGGTGAAGAAAACCGGTGATACCTTAGCCGTTGCAGGTGCACCGTTCTCCCGTCTGGAATCTGGCGTGGCCATTCGCAAAGACAACCCGGAACTGCTGGCTGCTATCAACAAAGCGATTGCTGAAATGCAGAAAGATGGCTCGCTCGCCAAAATCTCTGAAAAGTGGTTTGGTGCTGACGTCACAAAATAATACCCGTAAAACCGGAGCGTCAGACTGGCGCTCCGGCTCATTACGAACTGATCCATAAGGTTCTTATCGGATGCAAGAAAGTATTCAACTGGTGCTGGATTCAGCACCATTTTTATTGAAAGGAACACTGTTTACGCTCCAGCTCAGTCTGGGCGGAATGGTGTTCGGTCTTATCCTGGGCTTCGTGCTGGCGCTGATGCGCCTTTCGCATTTCTGGCCGCTGTCATGGTTATCGCGTTTTTACGTCTCCGTTTTCCGTGGCACGCCGCTGATCGCCCAATTGTTTATGATCTACTACGGTCTGCCACAGTTTGGCATCGAGCTGGATCCTATCCCGGCAGCCATGATTGGCCTGTCGCTCAATACCGCGGCCTACACCTCCGAAACCCTGCGTGCGGCGATTTCGTCCATCGAAAAAGGGCAGTGGGAAGCGGCGGCCAGTATTGGTATGAATCCGTGGCAGACCATGCGCCGCGTGATTTTGCCGCAGGCCGCCCGCACCGCGCTGCCGCCGCTCGGTAACAGCTTTATCGGCCTGGTAAAAGATACCTCGCTGGCCGCGACCATCCAGGTGCCGGAACTGTTCCGTCAGGCACAGCTTGTGACATCGCGCACGCTGGAAGTGTTCACCATGTATCTGGCCGCATCGGTTATCTACTGGGTGCTGGCGACTGTTTTATCCTTCCTGCAAAACCGTCTGGAAGACCGCGTTAACCGTCAGGATCAGGAGCCTTCATGAGTACCATTGACGTAAAGCAACTGACAAAAAAATTCCACGGACAAACGGTGTTGCACGGTATCGATTTACAGGTCAACGCCGGCGAAGTGGTAGCGATCATCGGGCCAAGCGGTTCGGGTAAAACCACCTTGCTGCGCAGCATTAACCTGCTGGAAGAGCCGGACGGCGGTACCATAAAAGTCGGCAATATCGAAATTGATGCCAGCAAACCGCTCAGTAAACAGAAGAATAACGTTCGTGAGCTGCGCAAGCAGGTGGGGTTTGTTTTCCAGAACTTCAACCTGTTCCCGCACCGTTCAGTACTGGAAAATATCATCGAAGGACCGGTGATTGTGAAGGGCGAGTCAAAAGAAAAAGCCATCGCCACAGCACGTCAGCTTCTGGAAAAAGTCGGGTTAAGCGGCAAAGAAAATGCCTATCCGCGACGTCTCTCCGGTGGCCAGCAGCAACGCGTTGCCATCGCCCGCGCACTGGCGATGAGCCCGGAAGTGATTTTGTTTGATGAACCGACCTCCGCGCTCGATCCGGAACTGGTGGGTGAAGTGCTCAACACTATCCGCGCACTGGCACTTGAGCACCGCACCATGGTGATTGTGACCCACGAAATGAGTTTCGCCCGTGACGTGGCAGACCGCGCTATTTTTATGGATCAGGGGAAAATCGTGGAGCAGGGGCCAGCGAAAGAGCTGTTTTCGAATCCGCAACATGCCAGGACGAAACAGTTCCTGGAGAAGTTCCTGGCCCACTGAGATCAAAACCGTGGGCGTCGGCCCACACCGACTTGGGGGGCGGCTTATCTCCGCCGTCCCCCAAGACCCCCCCGGCTCTTTCACTGCGCGCTTCGCTGGAGGCTATGTTTCAGCGAGCGAGGTGACAGCCGCAAAATCCCGCCGCTGCGCGGTGCCCTGCACTCGGGTTACAACCCGCGCAAAAAGACTCGCGGTTTTTCACCTCTCGTTACGGCAGGATTTTGGAACCGGCCTCCGGCTTTTAGTTCGCAACCTCACTCATTTTGATATCAAAACCGATTGGTTTTGAATTTAAGATCGTGCGGGCGATTCAGAAATCTTGCTGAACGGAGCGGCCTGGAGACCCGAGGCTCCGGGACCGAGAGAAGGCACCGCGTAGCGGCAAGATTTCCAGCCTGTCGCAGTGTTTCCTGAAACATAGCTTGCGTGCGGATCACTTGTTTGAAAAAGCGAGGGGAGTTCAGAGGGGAAAAGCTTTTCCCCTCTGGTCGGTTTCGGCGCGAAAGGCCACATGATAACCGTTATTGAGAAACCGAAATTTTCTCGATTCAGCCCTTAATGTAACGGGAAATTTTTTCAGGCTTTTTAAAAGCCGCCCACTTGCAGCGGCTCTCCTGCAACCCCTGCTTTATCCGATCGTCATCAGACTCGCATTGCCCCCGGCGGCTGCCGTATTCACACTCAGTGAACGTTCATGCAACAGGCGTTCCAGCAGAATATTATCCTCGCCGCGTGCAAAGCCCTGTACCGATATAATGGCGCCCGGACGCTGCGCAATGGTCTGACAAAGTTCGCGCAACTGATCCGCATCACCGTGATAAATCACTGCATCAAATACCTGCGCATCGTTCTGCCAGTCTTTGGCGAAATCGACTCGCGCCTGCACTGCTTTTGGCAGGATGTTGAACAAATCACGTTGCAATGGCGCTTCCGGCCAGAGAATGCGGCAACCTGTCGCTGTGACAGCCGCAAGCTGGATCAGTGCATCTTCCTGATTATCCGCCAGTGCCAGAACGCGCTCACGCGGTAACAGTGCGTAAGTGTTACGCTCGCCGGTTGGTCCCGGCAGTGTGCGCAAGGTGCCGCCCTGACTGGTTTGGGCGAAACGTTCGCAAACTGCGACAAACTCCTCACGGTGTTTCTGCTCCGTTGCCCATTGTTGCAGCGCCCGGTGCGGTGCCAGCAAGGCTTCGCGCACGGAGGTATCGAGCGGCAGTTCGCGATCCTGACGTAACAGGGTTTGCTGGACGGCGTCTTGCGGACGGCTGCTCAGCAGACGATAAAGATACAGCGGGCCACCGGCTTTCGGACCGGTGCCGGACAAGCCTTCGCCGCCAAAAGGTTGCACACCCACGACAGCACCCACCATATTGCGGTTCACGTACATATTGCCGACGTGTGCCTGCTGCGTAACGCGATGAATGGTTTCGTCGATGCGGGTATGAATACCCAGCGTCAGGCCATAACCGGCGGCATTAATCTGACCGATCAGCTTATCCAGATCCTGGCGGGCATAACGCACCACGTGCAGCACCGGCCCGAAGATTTCTTTCTTCATCTCATCGAAGCTTTCCAGCTCGATCAGCGTCGGTTTAACAAAGGTACCGCGGCTCCATTCCTGCTGGTCAGCCGTAAATTCCTGCGCAGCCTGATACACGGTGCGGCCTTTGGTGCGCATCGCATCGATGTGTTTTTCGATACCGGCTTTGGCTTCGGCGTCGATCACCGGCCCGATGTCGGTAGACAAGCGCTCCGGATTGCCCATCCGGCATTCCGCCATCGCACCGCGCAGCATTTGCAGCGTGTGGTCGGCGACGTCGTCCTGAATACACAACACGCGCAGGGCGGAGCAGCGCTGACCGGCGCTGTCGAAAGCCGACGCGACCACATCCGTCACTACCTGTTCGGTCAGGGCGGAGGAATCGACAATCATGGCGTTCAGCCCGCCGGTTTCGGCGATAAGCGGCGTCGGACGGCCCTGCAGATCCAGACGACCGGCGATGTTGCGTTGCAGAATACCCGCGACATCCGTCGAACCGGTAAACAGCACGCCGCGTACACGTTCGTCATTGACCAGTTGCGAACCGACCGTTTCACCCCGGCCCGGCAGCAACTGCAATACGCCTGCCGGAACTCCGGCTTCATGCAAAATGCTGACGGCCAGCGCAGCGACCAGTGGCGTTTGTTCAGCGGGTTTTGCCAGCACGCTGTTCCCGGCGGCCAGCGCGGCAGCAATCTGACCGGTAAAGATCGCCAGCGGGAAGTTCCACGGGCTGATACAGACCACCGGCCCCAGCGGACGGTGCGTGTCATTGGCGAAATCTTCGCGGATCTGACCGGCGTAGTAATGCAGGAAATCCACGGCTTCACGTACTTCGGCAATGGCGTTATTAAAGGTTTTTCCCGCCTCGCGCACCAGCACGCCAAGCAGGTTTTGCAACTGCGCTTCCATCAGTTCTGCAGCGCGTTGCAGGATGGCGGCACGTTCTTCGGGAGGTGTCGCAAACCAGATTGACCCGGCAGCGGTTGAGGCATCCAGCGCGCGGCTGATTTCAGCTTCTGTCGCTTCGCGAACATACCCGACAATATCGGTATTTTCAGACGGGTTGATCACCGGCAGGAATTCGCCGTCGTCCGTTTGCGCATCAATTATCGGCTGCGCTTTGACCGGGTGGCTGGCGCTTTGCAGCAGGGCGCTGGAAAGGGAGGCCAGACGGTGCTCGCTGGACATATCCAGACCGGCAGAATTCACACGTTTGTCGCCATAAAGATTGCGCGGCAGGGCGATTCGCGGATGGGGTAATCCGACCTGACCTTCGCTGGCGGCCAGCGCTTCGACCGCCAGAACCGGATCGGCAACCAGTTCATCGATCGGTAACGTGGCATCGGCAATACGGTTAACAAAGGAGGTATTCGCGCCGTTTTCCAGCAGACGACGTACCAGGTACGCCAACAGTGTTTCGTGTGTACCGACCGGGGCATAAATGCGGCACGGGCGGTTCAGTTTGCCGTCAGAAATTTTCCCCACCACCTGCTCGTACAGCGGTTCACCCATACCGTGCAGGCACTGGAATTCGTACTGACCGGGATAATAGTTATTACCGGCCAGTTGATAAATCGCCGCCACGGTGTGGGCGTTATGCGTCGCGAACTGCGGATAAATCAGGTTCGGCACGGCCAGCAGTTTACGGGCGCAGGCCAGATAGGAGACATCGGTGTAAACCTTGCGGGTATAAACCGGATAATCTTCCAGACCGTCCATTTGTGCGCGCTTAATTTCGCTGTCCCAGTACGCACCTTTCACCAGACGGACCATCAGACGGCGGCGGCTGCGCTGTGCCAGACTGGTCAGGTAATCAATCACCATCGGGCAGCGTTTCTGATACGCCTGAATCACGAAGCCGATGCCGTTCCAGCCCGCCAGTTCGGGTTCGAAGCAGAGTTTTTCCAGCAAATCAAGAGAGATTTCCAGGCGGTCAGCTTCTTCGGCATCGATGTTGATACCGATGTCGTAACTGCGTGCCAGCAAGGTCAGTGAAAGCAGGCGCGGATACAACTCTTCCATTACACGTTCATATTGCGCACGGCTGTAACGCGGATGCAGGGCGGAAAGCTTGATGGAAATGCCGGGGCCTTCATAAATGCCGCGACCATTGGAGGCTTTGCCGATGGCATTGATCGCCTGCTGATAGGACTGCAAATAGGCCTGCGCGTCTTTCGCGGTGAGCGCGGCTTCACCCAGCATGTCGTAGGAATAGCGGAAGCCTTTTTCTTCATGTTTGCGGGCATTGGCCAGCGCTTCGGCGATGGTTTCGCCGGTCACGAATTGCTCTCCCATCAGGCGCATTGCCATGTCCACACCTTTGCGGATTAGCGGTTCGCCGCTTTTGCCGATAATGCGGTTCAGCGATTTTGACAGGCTGGCTTCATTATGCGTCGCCACCAGCTTGCCGGTGAACAGCAAACCCCAGGTCGCGGCGTTAACGAACAGCGACGGGCTGCGGCCCAGATGCGAATGCCAGTTACCGTTGCTGATTTTGTCGCGGATTAACGCATCGCGGGTTGGTTTGTCGGGAATACGCAGCAGCGCTTCCGCCAGACACATCAGCGCCACGCCTTCCTGAGAAGACAGAGAGAACTCCTGCAGCAGGCTTTGCACCATACCGGCGCGGCCGTTTGCACTCTTTTGGTTCCTGAGTCTGGTGGCAATGTCAGCAGCCAGTTTCAGCGCAGCATCATTGAGCGGGGCAGGCAAACGCGCCTGTTCAAGCAGCATCGACACGGCTTCAGGTTCAGGGCGGCGATAGGCGGCAGTGATGGCAGAACGGCTGACTGACTGTGGCAGGATCTGCTCGGCGAAATCAAGGAACGGCTGATGGGCTTCCTGAACCAGTTGCACAGCGACATCTTCCATACCTTCAGGCGCAGCGCCATTCAGCGCCGGAATTTCCGGCAGCGTATCGCCATTTTCCAGTCGTTCCAGATAGGAAAATATCGCTTGTTTGATCAGCCAGTGCGGCGTGCGGTCAATTTTGTGAGCCGCTTCTTTAAGCCTGTCGCGTGTACCTTCATCCAGCTTCACGCCCATCGTCGTCATACCCATGCGCAAACACTCCATATAAAAAATTTCAGGTGAATTCGTTATTTTATGCTGAGCAATATCTTCTATGTTGCAACCTTGTGCAACCCTGTTAATGCATGAAGTATGCCTGTTGTGATTTGTCTGGCATTTTTAACAATAAAATAACGGCATGGATCTTGCCTGCATTCACCTGAGGAGAATGTCAAAGGTTGCATCAGGTGCAACTTTTGTCAGTGCAAAGTACAACCGGTATTGCGGATAACTGTGATGGAGGGTGAATTTTGTGTATTTGAAATGTTAAAAATATTGAAAAGTGGATCAGGCTAAACCAGTATCCGGCCCGACAGTAATTTTGAACAAAAACCACACAGAGTCAGTGACTACGTAAAAAATATGGAGAGTCTTGCTGCAACCTTACAGGGTTTCAGCCATCATCTCGCCCCGGCAGGTTTTTAGCGGCACTTCTGGTGGAGTGCTTCAGGACAGACAGCTGCCGGACAACATCGCAAAAAATAAGAAGTGGAGAATGGAATGACAATGAACACACCGATGCTGGTGACGTTTTGTGTTTATATTTTCGGGATGATTTTTATTGGGCTCATCGCGTATCTACGAACCAAAAACTTTGATGATTATATTCTGGGCGGACGCAGTTTAGGCAGCGTGGTGACGGCGCTTTCAGCCGGTGCTTCTGACATGAGCGGCTGGCTGTYAATGGGATTACCGGGGGCGATTTTTATTTCCGGGATTTCGGAAAGCTGGATCGCCATTGGCCTGACCATCGGCGCGTACCTGAACTGGAAACTGGTGGCAGGACGGCTGCGTGTGCACACTGAAGCCAACAATAATGCGCTGACACTGCCGGATTACTTTACCCATCGTTTTGAAGATTCCAGCAAGCTGCTGCGCATTATCTCCGCGATTGTGATTTTGGTGTTCTTCACCATTTATTGTGCCTCCGGCATCGTGGCCGGTGCGCGTCTGTTTGAAAGCACCTTCGGCATGACGTACCAGACTGCACTTTGGGCTGGTGCAGCGGCGACCATCATTTATACCTTTATCGGCGGTTTTCTGGCAGTCAGCTGGACTGATACCGTGCAGGCCAGCCTGATGATTTTCGCGCTGATCCTGACACCGGTTATCGTCATCCTCGCAGTGGGCGGTATTGATACCTCGATGATGGTAATCAATGCCAAAAACCCTGAATACACCGATATGTTCAAGGGCATGAATCTGGTGGCGATTTTGTCATTGCTGGGCTGGGGGCTGGGCTATTTTGGTCAGCCGCATATTCTGGCGCGCTTCATGGCGGCTGATTCTCACCGAACTATCCGCAGCGCGCGCCGTATCAGCATGACATGGATGATTTTGTGTCTGGCGGGCACCATCGCCGTAGGATTCTTCGGGATTGCGTACTTCAGCAATAATCCGGGCGAAGCGGGCAACGTGACGCAAAACGGTGAGCGCGTGTTCATCGAGCTGACGAAAATTCTGTTTAATCCCTGGATTGCCGGTATTTTGCTGTCCGCTATTCTGGCGGCGGTGATGAGTACCCTGAGCTGTCAGTTGCTGGTGTGTTCAAGCGCCATTACCGAAGATTTGTATAAAGCTTTCCTGCGCAAAGGCGCAAGCCAGCGCGAACTGGTGTGGGTAGGGCGTGCGATGGTGCTGGTTGTGGCGCTGGTCGCGATTGCGCTGGCCGCCAATCCGGAAAACCGTGTTCTCGGTTTAGTCAGTTATGCATGGGCCGGTTTTGGCGCAGCATTCGGACCGGTGATCCTGATTTCCGTGATGTGGAAACGTATGACGCGTAACGGTGCACTGGCAGGCATGATCGTCGGTGCCGTGACAGTGATCCTGTGGAAACAATACGGCTGGGCCGAACTGTATGAAATCATTCCCGGCTTTATTTTCGCGTCACTGGCTATCTGGATTGTCAGCCTGGCGGGGCGTAAACCTTCCGCCGCCGTGGAACAGCGCTTCACTGTTGCGGAAGCGGAATATAATACTATTTAACGGTTTTTTACTTTTATGACACTCAGACCGGGGGCATTCAGCCCCCGGTTTTCAGCATTTTCCGCCAGATAAACCCCCTGACCTGATTTTTCCTGTCTATTTACCGATCACGCTTCAAAAAAAGGATCGGTTACCTCTTGTATTTCTTTTGGCAAGAATGATAATCACTATCGTTTCTTTTTACTTTTCTTTACAGAGACCTTACACATTCTGTTGTTCGTCAGAATTCAGGGCTCGGGAGCTCGTCATGTTCGTTCCGTTTCTCATTATGTTTCGCGAAGGGCTGGAAGCTGCACTGATCGTCAGCCTGATTGCCAGCTATCTCAAACGGACGCAACGCGGGCAGTGGCTCGGTGTGGTCTGGATTGGCGTTTTCATCGCTGCCGCACTCTGTCTGGCGCTCGGTCTTTTCATCAATGCCACGACCGGTGAGTTTCCACAAAAACAGCAGGAGCTGTTTGAAGGTATCGTCGCCGTCGTTGCGGTGTGCATCCTGACTTATATGGTGTTCTGGATGCGCAAAGTGTCGCGTTCTATCAAAGTGCATCTGGAAGGGGCGATTGATCATGCGCTGAATTCCGGCCGCGGTCAGGGCTGGGCACTGGTCGCGATGGTGTTTTTTGCGGTAGCGCGTGAAGGTCTGGAATCGGTGTTTTTCCTGCTGGCGGCCTTCCAGCAGGACGTCGGCATCGAAGCGCCGATCGGCGCAGTGCTCGGGCTTGGCGCGGCCATCGTGTTGGGTTTCCTGATTTATTACGGCGGGGTGAAGCTGCATCTGGCGAAGTTCTTCAAATGGACCAGCCTGTTCATTCTGTTTGTCGCCGCCGGGCTGGCTGCGGGGGCTATTCGCGCTTTCCACGAAGCCGGATTGTGGAACCGTATGCAGGATATTGCTTTTGATCTGAGCGGCACATTATCCACGCACTCTTTATTCGGCACGTTGCTGGAAGGGATGTTTGGCTATCAGGAAGCCCCGACGGTCAGTGAGGTCGCGGTGTACTTCCTGTATCTGATCCCTGCGCTGTTCCTGTTCTTTATGCCACAAGGTAAATCGCCTGTGGCCGCGCCGGCCTCTGCCGGGCAAAAAACACGACGTTGATCCTTAAACCTTTCCATCATCTTGCCTTTGTCACGGAGTTGTACATGACACATTTTCGCCGTAAAGCTTTACAGATTGCACTGTTATCCCTGCCGGCTTTTGCGCTGAGCGCCAACGTGCTGGCTGCTGATGTTCGTCAGGTCAAAATTGCTGTTAACGACAAACAATGTGAACCGATGGCGCTGACCGTGCCCGCCGGTAAAACCCAGTTTGTTATCCATAACAACAGTCAGAAAAACCTGGAATGGGAAATTTTGAAAGGCGTGATGGTGGTGGAAGAACGTGAAAACGTGGCACCGGGTTTCACGCAAAAAATGACGGCTAACCTTGAACCGGGCGAATACGACATGACCTGTGGCTTGCTGAGCAATCCGAAAGGCAAACTGACTGTCACCGCCGAGGGGACAGCCGCTTCCGGTAAGCCTGACGCCATGGCGCTGGTTGGCCCGATTGCGGAATACAAAGTCTATGTGACGCAGCAGGTCGCTGAACTGGTGGCGCATACCAAAGCCTTTACCGACGCAGTGAAGAAGGGTGATCTGGCGAAAGCACAATCCCTTTACGCGTCAACCCGTGTTTACTATGAGCGCATCGAACCGATTGCCGAACTGTTCTCTGATCTGGACGGCAGCATCGACGCCCGTGAAGATGATTTCGAGAAAAAAGCCGAAGATCCTAACTTCACCGGTTTCCACCGTCTGGAGAAAATTCTCTTCGCGGACAAAACCACCAAAGGCACCGAACCCTTTGCTGACAAGCTTTATACCGATACCGTTGATTTGCAAAAACGTATCGCAGACCTGACTTTCCCGCCTAGCAAAGTGGTCGGCGGCGCGGCGGGCCTGATTGAAGAAGTGGCCGCCAGTAAAATCAGCGGCGAAGAAGACCGTTACAGCCGCACTGACCTGTGGGATTTCCGTGCCAACCTTGATGGCGCACAAAAAATCGTCAATCTGCTGCGTCCGTTACTGGTCAAAGCCGATAAACCGTTGCTGGATAAAATCGACGCTAACTTCAAAACCGTCGATGCGCTGCTGGATAAATACAAAACCAAAGACGGTTACGAGAATTATGAAAAACTGTCTGATGCAGACCGTAACGCAATGAAAGGGCCGATCACCACGCTGGCAGAAGACTTGTCCAAACTGCGCGGTGTGCTTGGTTTAGATTAAACTCCTTAGCACCCTCCCCTGCGAAGGGGAGGGTGGGGTGGGGTATTAAAGAAAAATCCAGCAGCCGAAGTATGCATAACCCCCTGTTTTATCATTAAAACCCCCTCCCAACCTCCCCCTTCGCAGGGGGAGGAGCGTTATAACGAGGCATAGCAATGAGTCACAAAAACGATAATCAGAACGACGTTTCTTCTTCCCGCCGTAGTTTACTGAAAGGTGTGGGATTGTTAGGCGGGGCATTTGCCCTGGGCGGCGCTGCCACGGCGCAGGCTGAGAAAACACCCGGCGCAAAAAAAAAGTACACGCCAGGCACGGTTTCCCCGGACGAACGCTGGGGCAGGCAACCTTATTACGGCGAGCATCAGGCAGGGATTTTAACGCCACAACAGGCGTCGATGATGCTGGTTTCCTTTGACGTGCTGGCCACCAACAAAGCCGATCTGGAGCGTCTTTTCCGTCTCCTTGATTCACGGTTTGCCTTCCTGACCAAGGGTGGCACCGCACCTTCAATGGATCCGAAATTCCCGCCGATGGATTCCGGCGTGATGGGGGCAGAAATCTACCCGGATAACCTGACCATGACGCTGTCGGTGGGGGATTCCCTGTTCGATGAACGCTTTGGATTAGCGCCGCATAAGCCGCTGAAATTGCAGCGCATGACGCGTTTCCCGAATGATTCACTGGATGCCACACTCTGTCACGGTGACCTGTCACTGCAAATCTGTGCCAACAACAACGATACGGTGGTGCATGCGTTGCGTGACATCATCAAGTACACACCGGATTTACTCAGTGTGCGCTGGCGTCGTGACGGCTTTATTTCGTCCCACGCAGCGCGCAGTCAGGGCAAAGAAACGCCGATTAACCTGCTGGGCTTTAAAGACGGCACGGCGAATCCTGACTCGAAAGACACACCACTGATGGATAAAACCGTCTGGGTCACCGCCGGTCAGGGCGAACCGGCGTGGACGCTTGGCGGCAGTTATCAGGCCACACGTCTGATCCCGTTCAAGGTGGAATCCTGGGACCGCACGCCGTTGCAGGAGCAGCAGTCTATTTTCGGGCGTAACAAAGCCACCGGCGCACCTTTGGGGATGGAAAAAGAGCACGATGTGCCGGATTACGAAAAAGACCCGGAAGGTAAGACCATCCGCCTTGATTCGCATATCCGTCTGGCGAATCCGCGTACCAAAGCCACCGATGAAAACCTGATGCTGCGCCGTGGCTACAGCTATTCGCTTGGCGTGACCCATTCCGGGCAACTGGAAATGGGGCTGATTTTTGTCTGTTATCAGCATGACCTGGAAAAAGGTTTCCTGACCGTGCAGAAACGCCTGAACGGCGAAGCGCTTGAAGAGTATATCCGTCCGAATGGCGGCGGCTTTTTCTTCACGCTGCCGGGGAATAAAGATGAAAGCCACTATCTCGGTCAATCGTTAATCGAAGCGTAATTTAATGCCTCCCCCTGCGAAGGGGGAGAAGCTCAATCCAGAAATCCTTTTTACGCTTCGTTACGCAATTCACCGCCTGTTAATACTCCGCTGTATCCCAAAAAATCTCAGCAATGTCATGATGATAAATCGTCAAACTGATTTATTACGATGCCTGCTCCGAGACTGTTATGACCATCAACCATGCCCGCAGAAAATTACTGATCTTTGGCATCGGACTTTCCCTGACGGCACCACGCCTGTATGCCGCCCAAAAAGCCGTGCGCATTACCATGACATCAGACGCCAGTCAGATTTACCTGACGTTACCGGCAGCGGATAAATACAGCCGGGTGTTTATGCTCAGTGCGCCGGAAAGAGTGGTGATTGATATGCCGATGGCGTCATTTCCACCGGAACTGGAGCATGCGCTGACGGTGGTCAGGCAGAAATTTTCGTGGATAAAAGAGGGGAGGATTGCTCACTTCAGCCCGCAAGTGGCGCGCATTGTGTTGCAGGTAAACGGTAAACCGAAGATTACGCGCAGCACGGAAAACGGTGTGCTGAACGTGACGATATCCGGAGAAAGCCCTGACGCCGAGATTTTGCCCGTCACCACCGCTGCACCTCGGGCAGAGAAACCGCTGCTGGTGATGATTGATCCGGGGCATGGCGGAAAGGATCCGGGCGCGATCGGCAACGAAGGCACCTATGAAAAACACGTGGTGCTGCACATCGCCAAACGACTGCAAACCTTGCTTGATCAACAGCACGGTATTCAGGCGGTGCTGACGCGCCAGGATGACGTATTTATTCCGCTGTATCACCGCGTCAGCCTGGCGCATCAGCATGAGGCAGATCTGTTTATCTCAATTCATGCCGACGGTTTTACCAACGATCAGGTCTCCGGTGCGTCGGTTTTCGCGCTGTCTGAACACGGCGCGGGCAGTGCGATGGCGCGCTATTTGTCGCAAAGCGAAAACAGCGCAGATGTGTTGTATGACGACGATTTTAAAACCGACGATCAATACCTTAAAGAAACGCTGTTTGATCTCGACCAGCACGAAACCATTCATCGCAGCCTGAATTTTGGCCATCATCTGACGGCAACTATTAGTAAAGTGCATCACATGCACAGTCCGCATCCTGAACAGGCGGGATTTGCGGTACTGAAATCCCCGCGAATTCCTTCCGCGCTGGTGGAGACATCCTTCATCACCAATAAACAGGAAGAAAAATTACTGGGTGAGCCGGTGTTTCAGGAGAAAATGGCGCATGCGCTGGCGGAAGGCATTAACAGTTACTTCATCAATGAAAAGAAAAATAATCTGCTGGGCTGAGAGAAATTCAGCACGATTAAAGAGGATCTGAAAAAGATCCTCATGATCCTATTGACGTCAGCCACAAACTTTTTTACATTTTGGTAACGCAAATGTTTCAGCTGTCATTATACTGACATTTATAAGCGGTAGTTTTCACGAGGTGTACGGCAGGTGCCGTTAATAACACTGCGGGGAGCGCGAATGGTAAAGTCCATGTTTGGGCTGTTGATCGAAAATAACACACTTCTCTCATTCACTCGTTGTTGTCGCTTAAATGCAAACGAGGGCCAGGCTTCCGACTCTCTAATATTTCAACCTTTACTTTCAGCTTTTTCCTGCCGCTTGCTGCAAAAAATATCATCCACTCAACCTCAACCCTGTTCTTTAACTGACCCCGTAAATGTTTACCAAAATGATGTGAATATCACTGGCTTTTATTCTGGAATTTTCATTGTATGGGTCAGCGGTTTGTCATTATTGACACTTTTGACAATGCCTCCTCGTGAACAGAAAACAACCAAAAGACTTTCCGTTAATCCCTTTGGTTTCTTTTCCTCTTCACGTTATTCATTGGCTCCACTTGGTCTAAAAGGAGACCAAAACCTCATTTGTTAGTGAAACATAACCGTGCGGGCAATTATGCCTTAGCGTTAAGTGAATCAAACTGTAAGGTGCCACTATGGGAAGACAGAAAGCAGTGATCAAAGCTCGTCGTGAAGCAAAACGTGTTATTCGTAGTGATTCACGTAGTCACCGCCAGCGCGAGGAAGAATCTGTGACGTCATTAGTACAGATGGGCGGTTTGGAATCGATCGGCATGGCTCGCGACTCCCGCGATACGTCCGTCATCGAAGCGCGTACTGAAGCTCAAGGTCATTACTTATCAGCCATAGAGAATAAGCAGTTAATTTTTGCCACCGGTGAAGCCGGTTGCGGCAAAACATTTATCAGCGCTGCGAAAGCGGCAGAGGCATTAATTCACAAAGAAATCGACAGGATTATTGTGACGCGCCCGGTATTGCAAGCCGATGAAGATCTCGGTTTCCTGCCCGGTGATATTTCTGAGAAGTTCGCGCCTTATTTCCGTCCGGTCTACGACATTCTATTACGTCGTCTGGGTTCATCATTCCTGCAATATTGTTTGCGACCGGAAATAGGGAAGGTTGAAATTGCGCCATTCGCTTATATGCGCGGGCGTACTTTCGAAAATGCGGTGGTTATTCTGGACGAAGCGCAGAATGTCACGGCCAGCCAGATGAAAATGTTCCTGACCCGTCTCGGTGAAAATGTGACGGTGATTGTTAACGGTGATATTACCCAGTGCGATTTACCACGCGGCGTAGTATCGGGGCTCAGCGATGCAATGTCTCGCTTCGAAGAAGACGAGATGATTGGCATCATTGAATTTGGCAAAGAGGACTGCGTGCGTTCAGAGCTGTGTAAACGCACTCTCCACGCCTACTCTTAATTCTCCCATCCCTCCCATGAAAAAGGCCGCTCAGTTGAGCGGCCTTTCTTTTGTCATTCTTCATTCAATCAAAATCATTTGGGTTGTATCAGGGCGGCAACCCGAAGGATGAAGATTTAAAGCATAATTAGCATCATGTAGGCGCAGAAGAGGGCCAGATGCGCAGTACCGTTTAATACATTGGTACGGCCGGTGGAGAATGAAATCTGGCACAAGATCAGCACCGCCAGCATCACCACAATATTCGCCGGATCCAGGCCGAAAATCAGATCCTGACCTGTCAGGGTGGCGATGACGGTCACCGCCGGTACGGTCAGTGAAATCGTCGCCAGCACGGAGCCGAAGAACAAATTCATGGCGCGCTGTACCTGATTTTTCAGTACCGCTTTCAGTGCGCCCAGACCTTCCGGTGAAAGGATCAGTAACGCGACCAGGAAGCCGGTGAACTGCGCAGGAGCATTCAGTTCGGTCAGCAGGCTTTCCAGCGGATTGGCGTTGAACTTGGTCACTGCGATAACCAGCACCAGATGGACAATCAGCCAGAGCGTATGCGTCAGGTTACTTTTCGAAGACGGTTTTCCGTGTCCGTCTTCTTCGCCTTCATCTTCATGCTCGTAAATAAACAGGCTCTGGTGGGTTTTGGTCTGGATAAGCAAAAATACGCCGTACATGGCGGCTGAAATCATCGCGACAAACAACGCCTGTAGCGTCGAGAAATTGCCCGCCGGCAACGCGGCAGGCAGCACCAGCACAATCACCGCCAGCGGGAATATCGCCATCAGGTACTGTTTGATACCACCGAGATTCACATATTGTGTCGCAAATTTGCGCCCGCCCAACAGCAGGGCAACGCCAACCAGACCGGCGGTAACAATCATGATGATCGAGAACAACGTGTCACGCATCAGCGCGGGCGCGGCGTCGCCGGTCGCCATCAGGGCCGAAATCAGGCTGACTTCGAGGATGACCACTGAAAGGCTGAGGATCAACGACCCGTAAGGTTCGCCAAGACGATGTGCCAGTACGTCGGCATGACGCACCACGCTGAAGGCGCTGGCGAGGATACCGACCAGCGCGATTAAATTGATACCGACAACCGAGGCAAAGTTACTGCTGTTGCCCCAGAGGATGAGAACGATAAGTGCAGCGATGGGAAAAACCAGGGAGTATTCCTGATGGCGGGTTTTGATTTTTGGATGTTCCTGTGAAGACACCATGATGATTATTCTCCTTATAAACGCTCACGTAATAACAACCGCCTGTCTGTCAGTTGTCAGAAAAATGCCTGGCAGCATAAAGGTCTAACCTGTTAAGTATAGTAGATAAATTAATCTATTAACAGGGTAAAGTCATTGTTAATGCATAAAAAATGACATACCAATTGTTTATCAGGGAATAATCTGAATTAACCAGCAATAAACACCCTAATAATTTGTTTTGTTAAAATATTAAGTCATTTAAAAACAATGTATTATATTGCTATTGTAGTAATATGGCGATTATGCGTCAGTTTATGTAAATCATCAGGATACCCACACAATCTCATGGAGGAAATGTGCAGTCAGCGGCCCGATAACGAGAATAATCTGGCAGCGTCCTTTGAGGGTAGCAGCTAGACTTTATCCTGTGCGCAGACGCCGCACATAAAAAATATCAATGCGATGAACGCTATGAAAAAGGAGACGACTATGCCTTATCAGAACCGCTCAGCGTTGCCTGAATCCGTGCGCAATGTGCTTCCTGCCCATGCGCAGGATATCTATAAGGAAGCGTTTAACAGCGCCTGGGATGAGTATAAAAAACCTAAAGACCGGCAGGGCGATGACTCGCGTGAGGAAACGGCGCATAAAGTTGCCTGGGCCGCTGTGAAACATGGGTATAAAAAAGGAGATGACGATAAGTGGCATCCTAAGAAATCCTGATATGAATGGCAGGTGAGGGCGATCCCGCGCCTGCCAGAAGGTCTGCCCGGCCTCCGGGTTCCCGCTGTTTTTGTTTTATTCCCCCCCTAAATATCAACATTCATGCAATGTTCATAAAATAATCACTTTATTTTCGTTTTGTGATCGCTCTCAACCTTGATTGCAACGAAAGAAACGAATAAGGTTTCATTCAGCAGGGGTATACGAAACTTCCTAATAAATTTGCCCTGCGGCCTGAAGCTCAGGCGAAACTGTCCGATAGCGTTATTAAATGAAACTCACGATAACGGAGAACACAGCGTTAACAGCATGGCATGTTCAAAAGTAAGTCGTACCGAAGGGGGAATGAATGTTAACTCGAGATTTCCTGCGTAACGCAGATTGCAAAACAGCATTCGGCAGCATTGATGAGTCGATGCTACTGACCCCTGAACAGCGCGCAGCCTCTCTGAGCTGCACGCTGGCGCGTCGCCCCGACAACAGCCCGGTCTGGATTTTTGGTTACGGTTCACTGATGTGGAACCCGGTTTTTGACTCGGAAGAGGCGCGACCCGCCACATTGCACGGTTATCATCGTGCCTTCTGTTTACGCCTCACCTCCGGGCGTGGCACCCATGCGCAACCTGGCCGCATGCTGGCGCTGCGGGATGGCGGAAAAACCACCGGTCTGGCGTTCCGTCTGCCGGAAGACACACTTCTCGATGAACTCGAATTGCTGTGGAAGCGTGAAATGCTGACCGGCTGTTATCGTCCGACCTGGTGCGAACTGAATCTCGACGATGGCCGCAAGGTGACGGCGCTGGTGTTCATTATGGATCCCTCGCACCCGCAATATGAGGCCGATACCGATTATCAGGTTATCGCGCCACTGATTGCGCAGGCCAGCGGCCCGCTCGGAACCAATGCACAATATCTGTTTGCCCTGGAAAAAGAGCTGAACAACTACGGCATGCGTGATGACTGCATGAGTGAGCTGGTCAAACAGGTACGGATGCTGTTGTCCGTTTCTCCCGGTTTTGATGTGCCGGGGCTGAGCTAAGCCTCGCATCTCCGGGCTGTGCGTGTCCTTCCGTACAGCCCGCTTCCCTTAACACCCCCCGGTTTACGTGCTATTCATTCCCACATCCCTTCAGCGGGTATTTCCCTGTGGTTTGTACAGTAACAATCCCCCGCCAGACCGCATTCCGACGCTTTAATAACCAATCAGATAACGTTATGCAAAATTCGCATAACGATAGTATTTATCAGACTTTCTGGTAGGTTGAAGAAACTTTACACTCAACAAAACTTTAGCAATTTCGCTACCTTGGAGAGTCTGACCTGATGAAAGCTTTATTACCGTCCGTCCTGTTTACGGCTATTGCGGCTACTTTCTCTGCGCAGGCTGCCACGCCGCCGGATACTTTGGTTATCGCGCAATCCATTGATGACACCTCCAGTTTTGATCCGGCGCAGGGCTTCGAACTGACCACGGTTCAGGCTTTCAATAATATTTATCAGCGTCTGGTGCAGTCTGACCCGAACAACCCGATCGATTTAAAACCGACGCTGGCGGCCTCCTGGGAAACAGGTAAAGATAACCGCAGCCTGACCTTCACGCTGTCACCGAAAGCCACCTTTGCCAGCGGCAATCCGCTGACAGCCGATGATGTGATTTTCTCGTTATCGCGTGTGGTGAAGCTGAATCTCGAACCTTCGTTCATTCTGACGCAACTGGGCTGGACCGATAAAAACGTCGATACCTTCCTGACTAAAATCGATGACCAGCACGTAAAAGTCAGCTGGACCGCCGATGTCAGCCCGTCATTCGTGTTGAGCCTGCTGTCGGCGCCGGTATCTTCTATCGTTGACAGCAAACTGGTGAAAGCTAACGCCACTGCTGACGACCTGGGTCATCAGTGGCTGAGCAACCATTCTGCCGGTTCCGGCCCGTATCAGATCCGCAACTACATTCCGCATGAAGTGGTGATTCTGTCTGCGAATCCGACTTCGCCGGAAGGCGCGCCGAAGCTGAAAACCATTCTGATCAAAAACGTACCGGATCCTGCCGCACGCCGCTTGCTGATCGAGCAGGGGGATGCCGATATGGCGCGTAATCTCGGTTCTGACCAGATGGCCGCACTCGCCGGCAAAAAAGGCGTTAAGCCTCTGGCGATCCCGTATGCCTCGCTGTACTTCATGCAGTTCAACGCCAAAGCTTCTCCGGCGTTGGGTAATCCTGCGTTCTGGGAAGCGGCCCGTTACCTGTTCGATTACAACCACATTGCGCACGATCTGATGAAAGATCAGTTCCAGGTGCATCAGGCCTTCCTGCCGGAAGGTTATCTGGGCGCGCTGAATGACACGCCATACACCTATGATCCGGCGAAAGCCAAAGCGATTCTGGCAAAAGCCGGGCTGACCAACGTCAGCTTCACGCTGTCTACCGCCAATCAGCCGCCGTACCTGGACATCGCCCAGGCGTTGCAGGCCAGCTTCGCGCAGGGCGGCGTAACGGTGAAACTGGATCCGGGTTTAAGCTCGCAGATCTCCACCAAAGTGAAATCACACAATTACGATGCGTATATGTCTTCGTGGGGACCGGATTACTTTGACCCGAACACTAACGCTTCGGCGTTTGCTTTCAACCCGGAAGATGGCAGCAAAACGCTGGCATGGCGGGCGAACTGGTCCATTCCGGCGCTCAATAAACTGACGCTGGCCGCGATTGCGGAACCGGATCAGGCCAAACGCGTGGCGGATTACCGTCAGTTGCAACTGGAAGTACAGAAAAACTCACCGTTCGTGATTGGCCTGCAAGCGAAAAGCCTGATTGCCGTACGCGACAACATCAAAGGTTACGTGCAGGGCATCAACCCTGACATGGTCTTCTACAGCAAGGTCACTAAGTAATGACAGACAGTTCAACACCCGCCGGATTCGTCCGGCAGGGTTGGCGCTGGTCAGGCCGTTTGCTGACTGGCGTGATTTCGCTGGCGCTGACGTTACTCGGCCTGCTGGCGTTTACTTTTACGCTTTCCCATCTTGCTCCGATTGACCCGACACTTCAGGTGGCGGGTGATCACGCCAGTGAAGCCACCTATGCGCAGGTGCGTCGTGATTTAGGTCTCGATCAGTCGGTGCCGGTGCAGTTCACCCGTTATCTGGAAAGACTGGCGCACGGCGATATGGGTATCTCCCGCATCACCGCGCAGCCGGTCGCCAGCGATTTGATGCGCACCTTCCCGGCAACGGTCGAACTGGCGACCTGTGCGATCCTGCTTGGCGGCACACTCGGCATTCTGCTGGCGCTGCTGGCGGTGTGGAAACCGGGAAGCTGGCTGGATAACGTTGCGAGAATGGTGTCGCTGCTCGGTTATTCTGTACCGATTTTCTGGCTGAGCCTGCTCGGCCTTTTGCTGTTTTACGCGGTACTGCACTGGGCGGGCGGGCCGGGACGGCTTGATGACCTGTATATGTACACTATGACGCCGCGCACCGGTTTTGTGCTGATTGATACCTGGCTTTCCGGCGACCGTGAAATGTTCTACAACGCCATCAGCCACTTATGGTTGCCGGTAACGGTGCTGGCGATGTTGTCGATGGCGGGCATTACGCGCCTTCTGCGTGCGTCGATGCTCGGCGAAATGAACAAAGAATATGTGATTCTGGCGCGCTCGAAAGGCGCGGGCAGGGTACGTGTATTGCTGTGTCACGTTTTCCCGAATGTGCTCGGCACGCTGATCACCGTGCTGACGCTTTCCTACGCCAGTTTGCTGGAAGGGGCGGTTCTGACGGAAACGGTATTTGCCTGGCCGGGCGTTGGACGTTATCTGACCACCGCGCTGTTCGCCGCGGATACTCCGGCAATTCTTGGCGCTACGCTGCTGATCGGCACCTGCTTTGTGCTGCTTAATGCGCTGGCTGACGCCCTTACTTATCTGCTCGATCCGCGGACCCGGTAGTTTCTATGACTCAAATGATCCCTGAACAACCCACGCAGGTTGAGGCGGAAGCCGAAACATCCGTCTGGAAACCGGCCCGGCGCATCACCACGTTTTCTGTGGGGCTGGTGCTGGTCGCTATTCTGGTACTGACCGCGCTGCTCGCACCGTGGCTGGCGCCGTTTGACCCGAACATTCAACACATCGAGCTGCGTCTGCTGCCGCCATCGGAAACCCACTGGCTGGGCACCGACGGTTTTGGCCGTGATTTGCTCTCGCGTGTGGTATATGGCGCGCGCCCGACGCTGTTGCTGGTGTCACTGATCCTGGTACTGACCATTCCGGTTGGCCTGCTGATCGGTATCAGCGCCGGTTACATTGGCGGCTGGTATGAACGCATTGTGATGCGACTGACCGATATTGTGATGTCCTTGCCCAGTCTGGTCATGGCGCTGGCGCTGGTGGCGATCCTGGGCCCCGGTCTGATGAACGGTGCACTGGCTCTGGCTTTCACCAGCTGGCCGCCGTTTGCGCGACAGGCGAGGGCCGAGACACTGGCACTTCGCCGCAGCGATTATCTGGCGGCGGCACGCATGCAGGGCATCGGCGGGTTGCGACTGATGTTCGGCCACATTTTGCCGCTGTGCCTGCCCAGCGCCGTGGTGCGTGCGGCGCTCAGCCTCGGCGGCATCATTCTGGCCTCTGCCGGTCTGGGCTTTCTCGGCATGGGCATTCAGCCACCGACGGCTGAATGGGGCTCGATGGTTGCCGAAGGCAGCAAAGTCATTTTCGATCAGTGGTGGGTCGCCGCTGCACCGGGCGGAGCGATTCTTTTCGCCAGCCTGGCTTTCAATCTGCTGGGCGATGGCCTGCGTGACAAAATGGATCCACGACATGGCAACTGACTTTTTACATAAAGACAAATCAAATAGCGACAAGCTGGTCGCGAAAGATATGACCATTTACCTGCCGGGTGAACGTCCGCTGGAACTGGTGAAATCCCTGTCATTCAGCGTCGGACAGGAACGTGTGGCGCTGGTCGGCGAGTCCGGATCCGGCAAATCCCTGACTGCCCGCGCGCTGATGGGGTTGCTGCCACATCCGTGCAAGCTGCGCGCGTCACAGCTGACGCTGGGTGATAACGATCTGACCACACTCAAAGAACGTGAGTGGAGCACGCTTCGCGGTAACCGCGTATCGATGGTCATGCAGGATCCGAAACATGCGCTGAATCCGACGCAGAAAATCGGCAAACAGGTGGAAGAACCGCTGCGTTTGCACACCCGTCTTGGCCGCAAGGAGCGTCAGGAAAAGGTCACCGAGATGCTGAATGCGGTCGGTCTGCCGAATCCGGCTTTTCTGCAACAGCAGTATCCGCATCAACTTTCCGGCGGGATGGGGCAGCGCGTGATGCTGGCGATTGCACTGATCAACGACCCGCAATGGCTGATTGCCGACGAACCCACTTCCGCGCTGGATTTCGACATGCGTGAGCAGGTTCTGGGGCTGATTGAGCGTTTAGTCGAACAGCGAAATATGGGGCTGATCCTCATCAGTCACGACCTGCAACAGGTCGCCCGCTATTGTGAACGTGTGCTGGTGATGTACAAAGGCGAACTGCTCGATGAGCTTGCAGCCGATCAACTGGCGAACGCTACACATCCTTATACGCATACACTCTGGTCATGCCGTCCGAGCAAATTTACCCACGGTGAACGCCTGCCGGTGCTGGATCGCGCGCTGCTGGCCTCTTTAAAACAGGAACCGCGCCATGAGTGAGATTATTGCTGAACTGCATCAGCTGAGCGTGTCGCATCGTCAGGGTTACGAAACCCGCACGGTGGTACATAACGTCAACCTGACTATCAACAAAGGCGAATGCTTCGGGCTGGTCGGGCCGTCCGGTTGCGGTAAATCCTCGCTGCTGTGGGTGCTGGCGGGCCTGAACGGACACTGGGACGGCAGCCTGACGTTGCTTGATCATCAGGTGAAACCCGGTAAACCTTTTACCGGTAGCCTGCGCCGCGACGTGCAGATGGTTTTTCAGGACCCTTATGCCTCGCTGCACCCGAAACACAAGCTGCTGCGCACGCTGGCAGAGCCGCTGAAAATCCTCAAAGAACAGGATATTGAACAGAAAATTGCCGAAGGTTTTCGCCAGGTCGGGCTGGATCCGGCGCTGATGAACCGTTATCCGCATCAGCTTTCCGGTGGCCAGCGTCAGCGCGTGGCAATTGTCCGCGCACTCCTGCTTAAACCGAAACTGCTGCTGCTTGATGAACCGACGTCTGCCCTCGATATGTCTGTACAGGCGGAAATTCTCAATTTACTCAACGACCTGAAAGCCAGCAGCGACCTGACCATGATTCTGGTCAGCCACGATGCGGATGTGATTGACCATATGTGTGATCGTGCGGTGCATATGGCCAAGGGTTACGTCTTGACGTAGTCCTTCCCCTTCGCGGGGGAGGGAGCTGGAAAATGCTTAATCTAATTTATTAAATAACAAAGCTTTATTTCATTGTTCGGGCCTTGCCGTTGCACCTCTACACTCGGAAAAACTGTCTTTTCACCTGTGGAGATCGACCTCAATGAAAGTACGTGTTCCTTCCCTGTTATTTCTGCTCATGATGGCGGCAACCCGTGTGGATGCGGCGACACCTGCGGATACGCTGGTGGTAGCCGGTTCGCTCGAAGGTATTATCAGCCTGGATCCGGCGGAGAGTTTTGAAACCGTCAGTTCCGGCAATCTGGTTAACCTGTATCAGCAGCTGGTGGTTTCAAACCGTCAGCATCCCGATCAACTCGACCCGGACGCCGCCGCCAGCTGGCAGCCAGGGCCTGACGCGCACAGCCTGATTTTCACCCTTAAGCCGGGGCAGAAGTTTGCCAGCGGCAATCCGCTGACCGCTGACGACGTGATTTATTCCTTTAGTCGCGTGGTCAAACTCAATAAAAGCCCGTCGTTTATTCTCGGCGAACTGGGCTGGACACCAGAAAATGTCGACGGCAATCTGAAAAAACTGTCGGACGATAAAGTGCAGCTGAGCTGGCCTGCGGATATCGGCAGTGGTCTGGTGCTGAGCATTTTATCCGCGCCGGTGGCAGGCATTGTTGACAGCAAGCTGTTGAAAGAACATGTCGATCAGAACGATTTCGGCAACAGCTGGCTGCGTTCACGTTCAGCAGGCAGCGGTGCCTTTGAAGTGCGTAACTATGTGCCTCACGAAGCGCTAATCTTCAAACGTAACCCGAATGCCAAACCGCTGGCGAAGCTGGAAAACGTACTCTTTAAAAATGTCGGTGATCCTTCTACCCGCCGTCTGCTGGTACTTAATGGTGATGCTGACGTGGCATACGATTTAGGCGCGGATCAGTTCAGCTCGCTGCAAAAAGAAAAGGGTGTACATGTCGCCCAGTTCCCGGCGGCGAAAGTGTTCTATCTGGCGTTTAACGTCGGCGATACCACCCAACCGGCGCTGGCGAATCCCGCACTCTGGGAGGCTGCCCGCTGGCTGGTAGATTACCAGGGTATTTCAACCGATCTGCTCAAAGGCCAGTACGGCATTCATCAGACTTTCCTGCCGGACGGTTTAGCCGGTGCCATTGACGATCAGCCGTTCAAATACGACGTCGCGAAAGCCAAAGCCATTCTCAACAAAGGCGGCATTGCACCGGGGACTAAAATCGATTTAATCGTGATTAACCAGCCACCTTATTCCGATATCGCGCAGGCGTTGCAGGCCAGCTTTGCCAAAGCCGATATCAATTTAGTGGTGCATCCGTTGGTGGAAAGCGATGTGCTGACCCGCATGCGCGCGCATAAATTCCAGTCGATCTTCACTTACTGGGGTGCGGATTACCTCGACCCGAACACCAACGCCAGTACCTTTGCCTATAACGTGCCGAACGGGCCGAAAACACTGGCACAGCGTATTCAGTGGGTGATCCCGGAAATCAGCAAACAAACCCGCGCAGCGGCGGCGGAATCTGACCCGACCAAACGCAAGGCGCTGTATGCAGATTTGCAGCGTGAATTGCAGAAAAACTCACCCTTTGTGGTGGCGTTGCAAAGCAAGTTGCTGGTGGCCATCCGCGATAACGTGAAAGGTGCGAGCCAGAATGTGGCGGGGAGCCAGTTGTATCTGGATACGGTGAGTAAGGAATAAGAGGGGTTTCATCGTCCCTTATTCTCAAGTCATGACCCCGGGCCACAGGTCTCGGGGTCGCTCCTGTCAGCAGGTTCCAGAACGCGCCATTGAGGCTTGTCTGCTGCGGAGTTTTCATGACTTTTTCATAAAATCTTTCAGATGGGCGACTTTGTTAATGTCATCCATCAGGCGCGGGTTATTGCGCACTTCCCAAATATCGACATTGGTTTGCAGGTTTAACCAAAACTCGACAGAGGTCTCAAATGTCTTTGCCAGCCGGAAGGCAATATCAACGGTCAGTTTGCGGTTGTTATTCACCAGCGCGCTGATGGTATTGCGGTGAACATTCAGCATGTCGGCGAGATCGTTGATCCGCAGGCCTGCAGGCTCGAGAAATTCGTAAAGTAAAATATCACCAACGGTAGCGGGTTTACGTGTGGTCACAGCCATACGATGTTCCTTCTGGTATGTCTTCATTAACATCAAAGCGAATATGCTCATAATTACCGGTAACTCCTGTAACCGTGGGGATCTAAATACAGGCCATGTGCTTTTCCTTCCCGCCAGTAAAAAATCAGACGGTACTGCTCATTCACCCTGATCGATGAAAATCCCTTTAACGGGGGGGCCAGATCTTCATAGCGATTGCCCGGGGGCCAGAGTAAATCGCGATAATCCATTGCGGCATTGATCATATCCAGCTTCCTTTCCAGAGCAGTTGCCAGCGTCCAGGGTATTTTGCGATGGGGAGTGGCGAAGTGGAAAAAGTCTTCCAGCCATTGATCGCGGAAACTGCTTATCCTGAGCATATCGTTCATGAGATGAACCCATCCTGATTTTTAAGGTGGGGCACCGAAGCCTTGTTGCACTGTGCTTCGGTGCATAAATTAACAGAGTCTTTTGCCGTTGTATAGGGATTGTTCTCCCGGGAACGAACGTGACTTTAATGCTTCATGCATTTAGCGAAAGCGGTTGTTTAGGATTTTGCAGGATGTTTTCCAGAGAATTTGCATCGTCCGACAGAGGGGACGGCATAAGTGCGGCAAAGCGCGCAGAATGTTTACGCTGCATTGGCGGCGTAGTGACCGCACTTTATCAGCGTGGCGGCGGAACAGGCGGGGGACAACAATTTTCGATTTTAAGCCACGCCCCGGGTTGCGTCGGGCTGATGAGCATGATAATGATTTCCATCGGTATTCTGCCTGTCACTGTTTTCGACCACTGAGATCTTATGAGCCTGAAAGCTTTCAACCCTGACGTCCTGCAAAAGAGTGATCTGATTAACCTGCTGATCGCCATTCCCGCCGGGATTATTGCCGCGCTGGTGACAATCGCTTTTCGCGGGGCGATTTCGGGCATTAACGGCCTGATGTTCACCGATGGCAGCGACATCACCAAAGCTTTCAATGAATATCCCAAAATTGTCTGGCCGCTGATCACCACAGCCGGCGGCGTCATTGCCGGTTTTATCCTGATCCTGGCGCTGCGCTACGAAAACAAGCACGGCAAAATGCCTGATTATCTGGATGTTATCGATCAGCGTCTGCCGGGCATTCCGGTGGTCAGTACCGTGCTGCGCGGGCTGTCGTCGCTAGCCAGTATTGCCAGCGGTGGTTCAATCGGTCGCGAAGGGGCAATGGTGCAGTTATCCGCGCTGAGCGGCAGTCTGCTCGGGCGTTTTTCGCGTTTCAAAGGTGTACATCAGTCAGATATTATCGCCATGGCCGCCGCGGGCGGACTGGCGGCGGTGTATCACGCCCCGTTTGCCGGCGCGCTGTTTGTGGCGGAAATCGCCTTTGGTGTGACCGCAGTTCAGCGACTGATCCCGTTGTTTATCTCGGCGTCGGTCGCGGTGCTTACTGTCCGTTCTCTGACCGATTACGCGCCACTGTATCTGTATTCTTCCGCCTCTTTCAGCCCGTCTTTCGGCGCGATTTTCACCGTGCTGATTATCGGCATGGCGACGGGGATTCTCGGGCCGCTATTCATCTCATCAATCGATAAAGTCCGTCAGTGGATGAAACCCATCTCGCATCCCGCGCTGCGCCTGGGGCTCGGCGGGCTGGGCGTCGGGTTGATCGCGATGATGTCGCCGCTGGTGCTGGGTAACGGTTTTGAGGTGATTGATTTAATCCTCAATAACGGCGATTTACAGACGTCGTTACTGGTGCTGCTGATCCTGAAAATTGTCGCCACAGCGATCACCATCGGGTCCGGTGCGGTCGGCGGGTTGTTTACGCCGTCGTTACTGATTGGTGCGGCAGGCGGGGCGCTGGTGTGTACTTTCCTGCAATGGCTGGGGTTCGATCCCGGTCCGGTCGGTTTATATGCCGCGATCGGCATGAGCGCATTGCTGGCGGCGACCAGTCATGCGCCGCTGATGTCGATCATGATGGCGTTTGAAATGACCCTCAACAGTTCGCTGCTGTTCCCGCTGATGCTGGCGACGGCGATTTCTTATGTCGTGGCCTCACGCCTGAAAGTCGGTGGCACGTATCCGGTGCTGACACGTCATAACGCGCGGTTTGCGGCGAAAAATGCCTTTGAATACAGTACGGTGGCGTCACTGATTTCGCCATGTTCGAAAATGTATGTTGATGCCTCGCTGTCTGAAGTGGTCAGCGAAGGGCTGAAACAGCGCACGCGATATGTGTACGTGGTGGACAGGGAGGAGCGTTTTCTCGGCGTAGTGCCGACCAATGTGGTGGCAGCAGGGCTTATCGATGGCAGCGTGAAATCCGGCAGCCCGATTGGCCCGTTTATCGAGCAGGAATTCACGACGATTTTCCAGCAGGCCAGTTACGAACAGGCGTGGGCGATGTTCAGCAATTCGCCGCTTGAACGTTTACCGGTGCTGGAAAACGCTGAATCCCGCCGTCTGCTGGGGGTGATCACCAAAGCCTCGCTGCTGAATAAAGCCAAAGATTTCCTGTAGTTGTTGTGCGGTTCGCGGCCATCAGCCGTCGTCGCGATGCCTTAATGCATACCAGCCCGCCAGCAGGGTAAACACGCCGACAATCATCACCAGCAAAATAAAACCGTGATGATTGCTGGCAAGCGGAATGCCCCCGACGTTCATGCCAAAGAAACCGGCCACAATATTGATCGGCAGCGCCAGCACGGTGATCACGGTCAGCACATACAGCGTGCGGTTGCTTTGCTCCATCTGGCGTGAGGTGATTTCTTCCTGCAATAACCGGATGCGTTCGGTCAGCGCGATAAGGTCATTGAGCACCACAGAAAATTCCTCGGCAAACTGCCGTAAATCCTGGACCACAGCGGGAGCTATCCAGATAGGAGGGCGGTTCAGCAGGCGGAAAAGCGCAGTCGGTTCCGGTGCCAGTAAACGCTGAAACCGCAGCAGCATCCGGCGCAGACGCCCCAGATCGGCGCGGTTCTTTTTCACGTGATGGCTCAGGAGTCGCTCTTCGATGGTGTCCACGTACTGATTGGCCCGACGCACAATGTGTTCCAGTAAATCTTCCTGTTCTTCTAAAAGATGCACCAGCAGCGCGGTGGGCGTGCTGATGTTCAGGTGCTCCAGTCGTTTGAATAATTGCTCGATCAGCCTGACCGGTTTATGGCGTGCCGTGACCACCAGTTGCTGATGGCAACTGAGCCACAGCGTCGAAGCTTCATCACTGGTTTCATCTGGGCGAAAAATCACATCGTTGAGCACCGCCAGCAGCGTATCATCGAGCCGTTCAATGCGCGTGCTGCGCGAGCCTTCGCGGATTTCCTCGAAAAACACCTCACCGACGCCAAAATGCTTTTTCAGCCATTTTTCTGACATGGCATGATTGAGATTGACGTGGATCCAGACGAATCCTTTGTCGTGGCAAATCTGCTGCCAGGCTTCCTGAACCTGTTGTGAAGAAACACGTTCGGCAGGGCGGTTTGGACGAAAAACGAAGCCGTAAATCATTCCGGTGACTTCATCGTTGAAATTGAGTACGGCGGGTTTTTCTGTCGGCATGTCGGATTTCTGGTGACCAAAGCAGGTGGCACCATTACGCCAGACATCGGCGTAAATACAATAACCTCCCGTCTAATTTCACAATACTGTCACATTCAAACAGCCTTACCCCCAATTTTCCGTCAGATGACGTCACTCCCGCCTTTTTGCTTTCTTTCCGAAATTATGACCAATAAATCATAAAGTTAACCCCGTTTAAATTTGTACCTCTTTGGGAGTATCTGGCGTTATGTAAATAAATACATGACGCGAAGGCGTTGATCGCAATCAAGTAGACGGCTCCCGCGCGTGCATACCCTGAGCCCATATTGAGCAATGTAGTTGTATTCCCCGCCATTCACATAATGACAAAGCGCAAATAAGCCTTTGCACAGGAGAGTTCCGGATGAGCAAGTTTCTTGACCGGTTTCGCTATTTCAAACAGCTAGCTGAACCTTTTGCTGACGGCCACGGCCAGACGCTGAATACCAATCGCGACTGGGAAGACGGTTACCGCAGCCGCTGGCAGCATGACAAAGTGGTCCGTTCCACGCATGGTGTGAACTGCACCGGTTCATGTAGCTGGAAGATTTACGTCAAAAATGGTCTGGTGACCTGGGAAACTCAGCAAACTGATTATCCGCGCACCCGTCCGGACTTGCCAAACCACGAGCCGCGCGGCTGTCCGCGTGGTGCCAGTTATTCCTGGTATCTCTACAGTGCTAACCGCCTGAAATATCCGCTGATGCGCAAAAAGCTGATCCAGTTATGGCGCGAGGCCAAACTGAATTACAGCGATCCGGTCGATGCCTGGGGCTCGATTGTGAATCAACCGGAAAAAGCCAAAGAATACAAAGCGGCACGTGGTCGCGGTGGTTTTGTGCGTTCAAGCTGGCAGGAAGTGAATGAGCTGATCGCCGCTTCCAACGTGTATACCGCCAAAACCTTCGGCCCGGACCGTATTATCGGTTTCTCGCCAATTCCGGCGATGTCGATGGTGTCTTACGCTTCCGGCGCGCGTTATCTTTCTTTGATCGGCGGCGTTTGTCTGAGTTTCTACGACTGGTATTGCGATTTGCCACCGGCTTCTCCGCAGACGTGGGGCGAGCAGACGGATGTCCCTGAATCCGCTGACTGGTACAACTCTTCGTATATTATCGCCTGGGGCTCCAACGTCCCGCAGACCCGTACGCCGGATGCCCACTTCTTTACCGAAGTGCGTTACAAAGGCACCAAAACCGTCGCGATTACGCCGGATTACGCTGAAATCGCCAAGATTTGTGACCAGTGGCTGGCACCGAAACAAGGTACCGACAGCGCGCTGGCGCTGGCAATGGGCCATGTGATCCTCAAATCCTTCCACATCGACAATCCAAGTCAGTATTTCACTGACTACGTGCGCCGCTACACCGATATGCCGATGCTGGTGATGCTTGAACCGCGTGAAGACGGTTCTTATGCTGCAGGCCGTATGTTGCGTGCCTCTGATCTGGTGGACAATTTGGGTCAGGAAAATAACCCGCAGTGGAAAACCATCGCCTTCGACGAAAACACCGGCGAACTGGTCTCGCCGTTAGGTTCGATCGGTTACCGCTGGGGTGAAAAAGGCAAGTGGAATCTGGAATCCCGCGAGGGGCAAGACGGTAAAGACGTCAGCCTGAAGCTGAGCCTGCTTGATGATCATGATGAGGTCGTGAATGTTGGCTATCCGTATTTTGGCGGCGCGGTCAGTGAGCATTTCAACAGCGTGGCGCTGGATGAAATTCTGATGCACAAATTGCCGGTCAAACGCCTGCAACTGGCAGATGGCAGTACCGGTCTGGTGGCCAGTGTTTACGACCTGACACTGGCGAACTACGGCATTGAGCGCGGTCTGAATGACGAAAACTGCGCGCAAGGCTACGACGAAATCAAAGCCTACACGCCAGCCTGGGCAGAAAAAATCACGGGTGTTTCTCAGCAGAACATCGAGCGCATCGCGCACGAATTTGCCGATAACGCCAACAAAACCCATGGCCGTTCGATGATTATCGTCGGTGCCGGGATGAACCACTGGTATCACCTCGACATGAACTACCGCGGCCTGATCAACATGCTGATCTTCTGCGGTTGCGTCGGTCAGAGCGGTGGCGGCTGGGCACACTATGTCGGGCAGGAAAAACTGCGTCCGCAAACCGGCTGGCAGCCGCTGGCGTTTGGTCTGGACTGGCAGCGTCCGCCGCGCCAGATGAACAGCACCTCGTTCTTCTACAACCATTCCAGCCAGTGGCGTTACGAAACCGTCGCGCCGCAGGAGTTGTTGTCGCCGCTGGCGGATAAATCCAAATTCACGGGCAGCATGATCGACTACAACGTGCGCGCCGAGCGTATGGGCTGGCTGCCGTCTGCGCCGCAGCTCAACGTTAACCCGCTGCACATTGCACAACAGGCAAAGGCCGCCGGTTTATCGCCGGCAGATTTTACCGTGGCAGCCCTGAAAGACGGCAGCGTGCGTTTCGCGGCTGAACAGCCGGACAATCCGCAAAACTTCCCGCGCAACCTGTTCGTCTGGCGCTCCAACCTGCTGGGCTCTTCCGGTAAAGGCCACGAGTACATGCTGAAGTATCTGCTGGGCACCGAACACGGTATTCAGGGTGATGATTTAGGCATTCAGGGCGGCGTGATGCCGGAAGAAGTCGAATGGCAGGCGCAGGGCGGCGAAGGCAAACTGGATCTGGTGGTGACGCTTGATTTCCGTATGTCCAGCACCTGTCTGTATTCCGACATCGTGCTGCCAACCGCCACCTGGTACGAAAAAGACGACATGAATACCTCGGATATGCATCCGTTTATTCATCCGCTGTCCGCGGCTGTTGATCCGGCCTGGGATTCAAAAAGTGACTGGGAAATCTACAAAGGTATCGCCAAAGAATTCTCCCGCGTATGCGTCGGCCATCTGGGTGTCGAAACCGATATGGTGACGTTGCCTATCCAGCACGATTCCGCCGCTGAACTGGCGCAGCCGTTTGGTGTGGAAGACTGGAAAAAAGGCGAATGTGAGCTGATCCCGGGGCGCACCGCCCCGCATCTGATGGCCGTTGAACGCGATTATCCGAACACTTATGAGCGTTTCACTTCCGTCGGTCCGTTGCTGGAAAAACTCGGTAACGGCGGTAAAGGCATTAGCTGGAATACCGACAGCGAAGTCGATTTGCTGAAAAAACTGAACTACACCAAAGCGGATGGCGCGGCGAAAGGCCAGCCGATGATCAACACCGCGATTGATGCAGCCGAAGTCATCCTGACGCTGGCACCGGAAACCAACGGTCAGGTGGCGGTGAAAGCCTGGGCAGCGCTGAGCCAGAATACCGGCCGCGACCACACGCATCTGGCGCTGAATAAAGAAGACGAGAAAATCCGCTTCCGCGATATTCAGGCGCAGCCGCGCAAAATTATCTCCAGCCCGACATGGTCTGGTCTGGAAGATGAACACGTTTCTTACAACGCCTGTTACACCAACGTGCACGAGTTGATTCCCTGGCGCACGCTGTCCGGCCGTCAGCAGATTTATCAGGATCACGCGTGGATGCGCGCCTTCGGTGAAAGCCTGCTGGTGTACCGTCCGCCAATCGACACCCGCGCGGCGCAACCGTTGCTGAATGCGAAGCCGAATGGTAATCCGGAAATGGCACTGAACTTCCTGACGCCGCACCAGAAATGGGGTATTCACTCCACCTACAGCGACAACCTGCTGATGCTGACCTTAGGTCGCGGCGGTCCGATTGTCTGGCTGAGTGAAGACGATGCGAAACAGTTAGGTATCGAGGACAACGACTGGATCGAAGCGTTTAACGCCAACGGCTCACTGAGCGCCCGTGCGGTGGTCAGCCAGCGTGTACCGGCGGGGATGACCATGATGTATCACGCGCAGGAACGCATCGTGAATATTCCGGGATCCGAAATCAGCCAGCAGCGCGGTGGTATTCACAATTCCGTCACCCGCGTTTGCCCGAAACCGACCCATATGATCGGCGGTTATGCGCAACTGGCCTACGGCTTCAACTACTACGGCACGGTCGGTTCTAACCGCGATGAATTTGTGATTGTGCGCAAAATGAACCGCATCGACTGGTTAGACGATGAAGGCAATGACTACGTGCAGGACGCCGTGCAACAGGAGAAAGCCAAATGAAAATTCGTTCACAAGTCGGCATGGTGCTGAATCTCGACAAATGCATTGGCTGCCACACCTGTTCCGTAACCTGTAAAAACGTCTGGACCAGTCGCGAAGGGATGGAATACGYGTGGTTCAATAACGTGGAAACCAAACCGGGTCTGGGTTATCCGCACGACTGGGAAAACCAGGAAAAATGGAAGGGCGGCTGGATCCGCAAAATCAACGGCAAACTGCAGCCGCGCATGGGCAATAAAGCCAACCTGTTGCATAAAATCTTTGCCAACCCGCATATGCCGGAAATCGATGATTATTACGAGCCGTTTGATTTTGATTATCAGCATCTGCATACCGCGAAAGACGGTAAACATCAGCCGGTGGCGCGTCCGCGTTCGCTGCTGACCGGCAAACGCATGAAGAAAATTACCGGCGGCCCGAACTGGGAAGACGATCTGGGCACTGAGTTCAGCAAACGTTCTGCCGATCAGAACTTCGCCAACATGCAGAAAGAGATGTACGGCGAGTTCGAAAACACCTTTATGGCCTACCTGCCACGTCTGTGCGAACACTGTCTGAATCCGGCGTGTGTGGCGACCTGTCCGAGCGGGGCGATCTACAAACGTGGCGAAGACGGCATCGTACTGATCGACCAGGACAAATGCCGCGGATGGCGCATGTGCCTGACCGGTTGCCCGTACAAAAAAATCTATTTCAACTGGAAAAGCGGCAAGTCAGAAAAATGTATTTTCTGTTATCCGCGCATCGAAGCGGGCCAGCCAACGGTGTGTTCCGAAACCTGCGTCGGCCGCATCCGCTATCTCGGCGTGGTGTTATATGACGCCGACCGTATCGGCGAAGCCGCGTCAGTTGAGAACGAGAAAGATCTGTACGAAAGCCAGATGAGTATCTTCCTCGATCCGAACGATCCTGAGGTGATGGCGCAGGCCGAAAAAGACGGCATTCCGCTGTCGGTAATGGACGCCGCGCGTCAGTCGCCGGTCTACAAAATGGCGATCGAATGGAAGCTGGCGCTGCCGCTGCATCCTGAATACCGCACGCTGCCGATGGTCTGGTACGTGCCGCCGCTGTCTCCGATTCAGTCTGCCGCCGATGCCGGTGCTTTACCGCACAGCGGCGTGCTGCCGGACGTCGAAAGCCTGCGTATTCCGGTGGAATATCTGGCGAACCTGCTGACCGCAGGGGACACCGCACCGGTGCTGCGTGCCCTGAAACGTATGCTGGCGATGCGTCATTTCAAACGTGCTGAAACGGTTGATGGCGTAACGGACACCAGCGCGCTGGAACAGGTCGGATTGTCTGCGGCACAGGCGGAAGAAATGTACCGCTATCTGGCGATTGCCAACTACGAAGATCGTTTCGTGGTGCCATCCAGCCATCGTGAACAGGCGCGTGAAGCCTTCCCGGAAGCCAAAGGTTGTGGTTTCAGCTTCGGCGACGGCTGCCACGGCAGCGACAGCAAATTCAACCTGTTCAACAGTAAACGCATCGATGCCATCGACATCGGCGCGAAAACCGAAAGGAACCGCTGATGAACAGTTTACGACTGACAGGCTTACTGCTTGATTACCCGTCCGAAGAATTGTGGCAACACCAGCCTGAACTGCTGGAAGCGGTGGCAGAATCCCCGGAACTGACTCAGGAGCAGCGCCTTGATCTGGCGCTGTATATCACGGCGTTCTGTAAGCAGGATTTGCTGGATGCACAATCGGCGTATACCGGTTTGTTCGATCGTGGTCGCGCCACCTCGCTGCTGTTGTTTGAACATGTGCACGGCGAATCCCGTGACCGTGGTCAGGCGATGGTCGATCTGATGGGGCAATACCGTGAAGCCGGGCTGGAAATCGACAGCCGCGAGCTGCCGGATTACCTGCCACTGTATCTGGAATACCTGACCACGCGTGATGAAAATCAGGCGCGGGAAGGGCTGCGTGATATCGCACCGATTCTGGCGTTACTCAGCGCCCGTATGCAGGAGCGGGACAGTCATTACGCTGAATTGTTTGATCTGCTGCTGGCGCTGTCTGGCAGTGATATCGCGACCGAAACGGTGCGCGAAGGCATCAGACAGGAAGCCCGTGATGACACACCCGCCGCGCTGGATGCGGTATGGGAAGAGGAGCAAATCAAGTTCCTCGGCGAGCAAAGTTGTGCGTCGGGCGATGAGACTGCGCACCAGAAACGCTTCGCTGGTGCGGTCGCACCACAGTATCTGAACCTTGATGAAATGCCTGCGGGGGAACCACGCAAATGACCGACTTCCTCAACAACTTCTTTTTCAATATCTATCCCTACCTGTGCGGCACGGTATTTCTGGTCGGCAGCTGGTTGCGTTACGACTATGGCCAGTACAGCTGGCGCGCCGGTTCCAGCCAGTTGCTGGAGAAAAAAACGCTGCGTATCGCCTCGCCTTTGTTCCACGTCGGTATTCTCGGTATTTTCGCAGGACATGCCTTCGGTATGCTGACGCCGCACTGGATGTATGAATCCTTTCTGCCGGTGCCGGTGAAACAGCAGATGGCAATGTGGGCGGGGGGGGCCTGTGGCCTGATGACCCTGATCGGCGGCGGCATGCTGGTGTGGCGTCGTCTGAGCAACGAGCGCGTGCGGGCGACCTCCAGTTTTGGTGACATCATGATCATCATTTTGCTGGTGGTTCAATGTGCCCTCGGGCTGAGTACCATTCCGTTCTCCGCGCAGCATATGGACGGCAGTGAAATGATGAAACTGGTCGGCTGGGCGCAGTCCGTGGTGACCTTCCGTGGCGGTGCGGCAGCGCATCTGGATGGCGTGGCGTTTATCTTCCGCGTGCATCTGGTGCTGGGGATGACGCTATTCCTGTTGTTCCCGTTCTGCCGCCTGGTGCATATCTGGAGCGCGCCGGTGGAATATCTCACCCGCCGTTATCAGCTGGTGCGTAATCGTCGCTGATTGACCTGTATGATTGTGATCTGGCAATTTTGACATAAAAACGAAGGGCGCTATTATGCGCCCTTATCTTTATTTTATTGCTCAAGGACGCATCTGATGGCCACCCCAAGACAACCTATGACCGTAGCCCGCCGTTTACTTCRCAACAGCCTGATCTTGCTGGTTATCGGCATTGTTGCCACTATCCACGGTTTAGTGGTCGGCAGCCCTGAAACTCCGCCAGGAGAAATGGCACCGCAACTGATGCTCGGCATCTGGTTTATCTTTATCGGCTGCGTGATGGCGCTGATCAGCTGGTTAGTTATCCGTAACAAAAAGAAAAAAGGCGAACTCTGATCTTTCGCTCCATACCGCATCAGCGCTCATCAGGGCGCTTTTTTTATCTCTGGTGTGCCGGAAACCTGCGTTGCATCAACATCTGCTGCTCAGTTTTCACGCAATTTATGCTTTCAGTCGTCTTACAGCTAATAAAAATCCTAATCAACGTTGGCCAGGAAAAATAACATGACCAGAACGGTATACCTTAACGGGGAGTTTGTTGCCGAGCATGACGCGAAGGTGTCGGTATTTGATCGCGGTTTCTTATTTGCTGATGCCGTCTATGAAGTCAGCGCCGTACTGAATGGCCGTCTGCTCGACAACGCGGCACATCTGGCGCGGCTTGCACGTTCCTGTCAGGCGCTGAATCTGCGTCTGCCTTGCGCGCTCAGCGATATTGAGACCCTGCAAAAGCGTCTGATTGCTGAAAACCATCTGGTGGAAGGGGCGGTATATCTGCAAATCAGCCGCGGCAACAGCGGTGACCGTGATTTTGATTTCCCCGGCGAAAGCGTAACGCCAACTTTTCTGATGTTTACCCAGGCGCGGCCGCTGATAGATCACCCCAAATCGAAAAGCGGTATTCGCATGGTCTCCGTTGAGGATATCCGCTGGCAGCGTCGTGACATCAAAACCGTGGGTCTGCTGGCTCCGTGTCTGGCGAAAGAGTATGCCCATCAGCATAATGCCGATGACGCCTTACTGATCGAAAACGGCCTGATCACCGAAGCCAGTTCCAGCAATGCCTGGATCGTAGATGCTGATGGCACGCTGATCACCCGCCCGCTGAGCACGCACATTCTGCATGGCATCACCCGTCAGGCGCTGCTGGAACTGGCGAAGCAGTACGGTATCCGTTTCGAGGAACGTCCGTTCACGCTCGATGAAGCACAAAATGCGCGGGAGATCTTTATCAGCTCGGCAACGACCTTTATCTGGCCGGTGATCGCACTGGACGGTAAGCCGGTCGGGGACGGAAAACCAGGTGCCGTCGCCGCAAAATTGCGGGCGATTTATGTGAACATGGCGGTGGAAGCGACGAGCCGGTAATTAACGTCAACGGAAGACGGCTCCTCCCCCTGCGAAGGGGGAGGATGGGAGGGAGCGTTACGGTTGTCGCTGTGTACAGACGCGAACGTTTTTAACCTGGAAATAATCTCTCATCGCTTATTTATTTTAATGATAAAAATGACGCCATCATTTATTGAAAATGATTTACCGGTTGATTGCGCCGTTTCTCTCTTGTGACTAATTTTTTGAAGGCAGGGGCAATGGAATAATGCCCACCTTCGGAATTCATCACAGGAGAGGCATTTTGAAATCAATCATTAAATTCAGCGTCGCGATGTTTATTGTCGTGATGACAATGACCGCGTGTTCCACACATCAGTACGACCTGACGTTAGATAATCAAATTACCGAATTCGAAATTAAAGCTGACCGGCAATTTGTGACCTGGACTGCGCAGGCAATGGCTGACAATACGCAACCCGCCGTGCCGGTGGTTGCATGCCAGGCTGCGCCCGTGGTGGCAGGGCAAACACTTTCACTGATTTCTCCCCTTTCTGAACCCGACAGTCAGTTCTTCAATTCCGCGGAAACCGATCTGGCGTTGATTGAATCCCGCACCAAAGCCTTAAATAACAATCCTGCGATTGATCAGCAGATATTCGGCCTGAGAAATATCTTCTATCAGATCAAATATAAAAAGCAGCATTGTTCGCAACAGGATTCTCCGGCGTATATCGCTATTCAGCGTAAACAGGTTTCCGTGATTATGCAGTCAATGCTGACGTATGAGCGGGTATTAAAAAATGGCTCAGGCACATCGCAAAAATAATAAAGGTGAACAGGATGAGTGATATTTTTGATTTAAGAGACCGCGCAATCAATGCGGCAAAAGCTTCACTGGGCGCAAACTGGAATACGGTGGCAAGCAGTGCCGTCCCGCAGATTGAAGCCTTACTTCAGCTGACATGGGAGATTGAAAAGGGCAAAGGCAGTTTCCGTTCGGGGGAGTATGAATCTTTGCTGGCGACTCAAAAATCCACTTTCGTGGCAGTGCTGACCACCTATGAAGCGATCAGCGCAGAGATAGCCTGGCAGGCGCTGAATGCGGTCTTTGACGTGATTTTGAGCGGCGTGCGCAACGTCCTGTAAAAACGATATTGCGGCGGGCGAGTCTAAAATTATCTTTATCGATAACCATTTTCATTTAGACTGACGGACTTGCCCGCCTCCGGGTCGTTTCTATGAGGATGTCTGATGCTCCGCCGTTTCTTCTCTTATTACGCGCCCTATAAAAAACTGTTCTTCCTCGACTTCGGGTGCGCCATTCTGGCCGGATTGCTGGAACTGGGCTTTCCGATGGCGATCAAAACCTTCATCGATAAGTTGCTGCCCGCACACGACTGGGTGCTGATTATCGGCGCGACGGTCGGTCTGTTGCTGATTTATCTGTTCAATACTGCGCTGATGGCGATCGTCAACTACTGGGGACATGCGCTGGGCGTCGGGATTGAAACCGACATGCGTCGCGAAGCGTTCAGCCATCTGCAGAAACTGTCATTCCGTTATTACGACAATACCAAAACCGGTCACATCATTACCCATGTCACCAAGGATCTGGAGGAAGTGGGCGAAGTGGCACACCACGGGCCGGAGGATGTATTTATCGCGGTGATGACCTTTATCGGCGCGTTCATTCTGATGGCGACGGTGCATGTCAAGCTGGCGCTGATGACCATCATTATTGTGCCCGCGATGACCTGGATGGTCAGCCGCTACGGTGCGCAGATGACTGAAACCTGGCGGCGCCTGTTCGGCCAGGTGGGTAATTTCAACGCACGTATAGAAGAAAGCATCGGCGGCATTCGTGTGGTGAAAGCCTTCGCTAACGAAGCGCATGAGCAAAAACTGTTTGCTTCTGACAACGATAATTACCGCACGACGAAACTGAAAGCCTATCAGATCATGACTGCCAGCCTGACGCTGAGCTATCTGAGTACGCGTCTGGTTCAGTTGATCGTGATGGTCGCCGGAACCTGGTACGTGATTAATGATCAGCTGACTTACGGCGGATTCGTGGGGTTCCTGCTGCTGGTGGAAGTGTTTTTCCGTCCGGTGGCAAAAATCAGTTCGGTACTGGAAAGCTATCCGAAAGGGATTGCTGGTTTCAAACGCTTCACGCAGCTTATTGATACCGCGCCGGATATCACGGACCGGCCGGGCGCTCAGGTGGTCAGCCATCTGCGCGGCGATATTCATTATGACAACGTGGTGTTCGGCTATACGTCAGTCAGCAAGATTCTCAATGGCATCACGCTTTCTATCAATGCCGGAGAAACACTGGCATTCGTCGGGCCTTCCGGTGCGGGAAAAACCACCTTGTGTTCGCTGCTGCCCCGTTTTTATGAGCTGGACAGCGGCAGTATCACCATCGATGGCATTGATATCCGCGACATGACGCAGACCTCGTTGCGTCATAACATCGGCATCGTGCAGCAGGATGTGTTCCTGTTTGGCGGGACGATCCGTGAGAACATTGCTTACGGTAAGCTCGGTGCCAGCGAAGCAGAAATCCGCCTGGCTGCCAGCCGCGCACGCCTTGATGACGTCATTGACGCACTGCCGCTGGGCATGGACACGGTGATTGGCGAGCGGGGCGTGAAGCTTTCCGGCGGGCAGAAGCAACGCCTGTCGATTGCGCGGATTTTCCTGAAAAACCCGCCAATCCTGATCCTCGACGAAGCCACGTCTGCACTGGATACTGCCACCGAGCAGGCTATCCAGCAGTCGCTGGCGGAGCTTTCTGAGGGACGGACCACGCTGGTGATTGCCCATCGTCTGGCGACKATTCAGAACGCTGACCGTATTATCGTGGTCGATAAAGAAGGCATTGTTGAGCAGGGTACGCATGAATCACTGCTGGCTCATCAGGGGCGTTATGCACAACTCCACGCCGCACAGTTCCGTTAATTTTTGTACCCTCTCCTGCAAAGGAGAGGGTTGGAACGGCGAAATAATCGCCACTCAAAAGTAAAGTCTCCCCAAAAAATTCCCTATCCTTCTCAAGTCTGCCCTCTCTTTTTATATTTTCTTTTTAGTAAAAGCCCGTTTTGAATAAAAATGATGCGATTCGGGCAGGTAAAAATATTCACTTTCGTTCAATTCAATCACGCAGGTCATTATTATTTCCTTTAATTTGACTTTATTTTGCTCAATATCTTTAGCGAAAATCCTAATTCGAAAAAAATTGCGTAGTACAAAAATCTTATGGCTGCTTTTTCTATTAATGTGATAATGAACTTACCCTTGTGATAATTACCCTGCTATGCACCATTTAAATGCAACGCGTCTAAATTCCTCCTTAATTCATTAACGATTGTTAACAGATAAAAACCTTTTGATAAAGGTGATCTCGGTTGCAATAACTTTACAAAGCGAGACCTGTTCTGCACCAAAAAAATGCATCGCACCGTTGTGGTGCAAAACGTTATGCTAAAAGCGCATATAATCAGGGGGTTAGCGGCTTATAACAGAAATATTATGTTACAACTCTTAACGAAAAAAAGACTTAATGAGGCGAACTTTTCCATTTTAACTTTTCGTGCTCAGTGTTAAGGTTCGAATCGTTTTACAGACAGACGTATTTCAAAACATGTACAAATACTCACAGCCCGATATTCCAGATATATAAAAGAAAGCGGGCATGAGAACTCCTTTATAAAAAATCAAGGAAACTTAAATAATGATGAAGCGCAGTGTGTTGGCCTTAGCGGTCTCTTTAATTGCAGTGGGATCTACCGCAAACGCGAGTGAAATCTATAATAAAGACGGTAACAAACTGGACCTGTATGGTCGTGTAACTGCTAAGCATTATTTCTCCGATGATAAAAGTTCTGACGGCGACATGACTTATGCGCGTCTGGGCTTTAAAGGCGAAACTCAAATTAACGACACACTGACCGGTTATGGCCAGTGGGAATATAACATTCAGGCTAACCACGCAGAATCTCAGGGCGACCTGGGCAATAAAACCCGTCTGGGCTTTGCGGGTCTGAAAGTGAAAGATTTCGGTTCTATCGATTTCGGTCGTAACTACGGTGTGGTTTACGACGCACTGGGCTTCACCGATATGCTGCCTGAGTTTGGTGGTGATACTGCTAACAATGACAACTTCATGGTGGGTCGTTCAAGTGGTCTGGCAACTTACCGTAACCAGGACTTCTTCGGTCTGGTTACCGGCCTGAACATCGCCCTGCAATACCAAGGTAAAAACGAAAACGACGGTCGTTCAGCGTCTAAAGGCAACGGCGACGGTTACGGCGCATCCATCGATTATGAAGATATCGCAGGTTCCGGCATCGGTGCAGTTATTGCGGGTTCTTCTTCTGACCGTACTAACGCACAAACCAACGCCACAATCGGTGCTGGCGACAAAGCTTCTGCATGGGCAACTGGCCTGAAATATGACGCTCACCAGATTTATCTGGCAGCGATGTACAACGAAACCCGTAACCAGGCGCCAGTCACCGTGGGCTCCACGAGCGGCTACGCTAACAAAACTCAGGGTTATGAGTTAGTTGCGCAGTATCAGTTCGAAAACGGTCTGCGTCCTTCAATCGGTTACGTGCAGTCTAAAGCGAAAGATGTTGAAGGTGTGGGTGATGCGGACCTGGTTAAATACTTCGAAATCGGTGCGACTTACTACTTCAACAAAAACATGTACACCTATGTTGACTACATGATCAACCAGATCGATGACAACAACAAACTGGGCGTAAGCTCTGACGACATCGTTGCTGTAGCACTGACTTACCGCTTCTAAGTTAGTGAACTAAATTATTACCCCATTCTGTGTCTGAAAAAGGTAATCGCAAAGGCAGAGTTCATTGGCTCTGCCTTTTTTTATACCTGTGATTTCGTGTAATGCCTCCCAGGCCGCCCCCGTTTCTCTTCTCAAATAACCACAATAAATTCATATATCTAAATCTATAGCCTAAGGTTATACCCCAGACCCAAACAAGTATTCGTCAGCCGCTTTCTCGCGTGGAATATTCTCTGCAGTCTGATTAAAACCCCATTCAAAAAAATAGACCCCGGAGAAACTGACATGCAGCAAATTCCAAAGCCGTATCTTTTATTTCTTGGTGATGTGATGGATCCGCTGGCGGCGAAAACAGCGCGCGGTATTCACGTCTGGCGTCCTGAAGCTTGTGTCGGACAAATTCGTCTGGCAACGGATTCTGTGTCCTTAGGGTTGCCGGATCTGGATATCGCCACGGCGAAAGCGCAGGGCGCGAAAACCATGGTGCTGGGCACCGCAAATTCAGGCGGTAAATTACCGGCACACTGGATTGATTCGATCAAAGCGGCCATCAGTGCCGGTCTGAATGTGGCGAACGGTCTGCATCAGGGGCTGAACGACATCCCTGAGCTGGTTGCGCTGGCCGCTGAAAATAATGTGCAACTGTTCGATGTGCGCCACATGCAACCGGCGCTGGATACCGGCACCGGCATGAAACGTAGCGGCAAACGCATTCTGACTGTCGGCACAGATTGCTCGGTCGGCAAAATGTACACCTCGCTGGCGCTTGAAGCGGCCATGCGTGAGCTGGATTTGAACGCTGATTTCCGCGCTACCGGTCAGACCGGCGTACTGGTGGCCGGTGCCGGTATTGCCATTGATGCGGTGATTGCCGACTTCATTTCCGGTGCTGTCGAAGCGCTTTCCCCGGCGAACGATGACGATCACTGGGACATCATTGAAGGTCAGGGCTCGCTGTATCATCCGTCTTTTGCCGGTGTCAGCATGGGATTGATTCATGGCGCGCAGGCACATTTATTAGTGATGTGTCACGAGCTTGGTCGTCCGCACATGCGCCATCTGCCACATCAGTTTATGCCCACGCTGCGCCAGTGTCTCTATACCAATCTGGCGGCAGCCAGCCTGACCAGCCCTGGCGTAAGACTCGCCGGTTTCTCGCTTAACACCTCCTCCGTCAGTGAAGAAGAAGCCAAAATCGCGCTGGCGGAAATCAGCGAAGAATTCGGCGTACCGGCCACCGATCCGGTGCGTTTCGGTATCAAAAATATCGCGCAATGGATCAAGGAAAACGCCTGATGATCCAGATGACTTTCCAGTCCGTCGAACTGCCGCTGGCAAAACCATTTGCGATTTCCCGTGGTATCCGCACCGCCGTCACGGTGGTACGTGTTTACCTGACGGACGGTGAATTTACCGCCGTCGGGGAATGCACACCGACCGCACATTATCAGGAATCCCCGCACAGCGTTTGCGAGCAACTGGAACTTATCCGTCCGCAGGTGGAACAGGGACTGAGCCGCGAGGCGCTGCAACAGGCGTTGCCGGTTGGCTCAGCGCGCAATGCCCTCGATTGTGCAATGTGGCGTCTCGATGCGGCAAAACAGGGCAAAGACCTGTGGCAACTGCTTGATATGCCTAAGCCTGTTTCGGTGATTACCGCCGAAACCCTGAGTCTGGATTCGCTGGAAAATATGGCCAATGCCGCCGCCGTGGCAGTTGCCGGTGGCGCGAAGTTGCTGAAAATCAAACTCGACCGCGAGCAGATTATCGAGAAAGTGGCCGCTATCCGCGCCGCTGCCCCGCAGGTCACGCTGGTGGTGGATGCGAACGAATCCTGGCTGGGTTTGGATCTCGGCAGCCTGTTTCAGGCACTGCATGAGTTCAACGTGGCGATGATCGAACAACCCCTTCCTGCCGGTAATGACAAAGATCTGGTGCGTTGTTTGCATCCTGTTCCTGTCTGCGCCGACGAAAGCTGTCATGAGCGTGCGGATATTGCAGGGC